>NZ_JADP01000002.1:0-147064 GCF_000518445.1 Shewanella sp. 38A_GOM-205m
GTATGAGCCGATATGAAAGTGCATCGCACGTCTTCTATCGCTGTCAGTATCACATTGTATGGAAGCCAAAGTATAGACACAGGATCTTGAAGGGCCGAGTTGGGCAGGAGGTTTGTCGGAATTTATATCTATAGCGGCATGAAGAGGTGTCGGATAGTAGAGCTAAATATCCAGATAGACCATGTTCACTTACTGGTGAGACTTCCGCCAAGCTTGAGTGTCTTCAGTGGGAGCAAACGAAGAGATCATTCGTCGATATGTAAGGTATCAACAGAAAGTAGAGGCAGAGGAATCAAACGGTCAGATCAAGCTTGGTTTGGATGGGTGACTCTTTTAGCCCCCTTCTAGGGGGCTGTTCAAAGCCACCTGCTATGCAGGTGGATTTTTTACAATTTGAGCAGACTCGCTCAACGGCGACAAAGGGCAATCAAGTCCAACTCAGGCCGGTAAACCTTGCTGCTGACATCGAAGAGCCCCAACAGCGTATCGAACAGGTTGTCGTGGGAAACACTCTTGGCGGCGGCTTCCTTTGCCAGGCAGTCATCATTCAGCCCCAGTTGCTGCTTGAATTGCTTGGAAAACCAAGCCATCCAAGGCACCCTGGTTTGTTCACTCGGCGCTATGGCATAGGGTGATCCATGCAGATACATGCCCTTTTCGCCCAGGGACTCACCGTGATCGGACAGATACATCATTGCCGTATCATAATCGCCACTGCGTCCCTTTAGCTGCTCGACCACCTGAGAGACGATATAGTCGGTATACAGAATCGTGTTGTCATAGGTATTGGTGAGCTGCTCGCGGCTGCAGTTTTGAATGTCACTGCGCTGGCAATCCGGGGTAAAACGGCGATATTGTTCCGGATAGCGCAGATAATAGGTAGGTCCGTGACTGCCGATGATATGCAACACTATCAGCCGATCCTGGCCATTGTTTGGCTGCGACAAGGCTTGTTTGAGTTCATCAAGCAGCACCTGATCCTGACAAAACTGGCCATCACACAGCTTAGGGTCGGCGTTCAGTGCTATCAGCTTGTTTTCCACCCTGTCACACACTCCTTTGCAGCCACTGTCGTTATCAAACCACTGCACTTTCACACCGGCGTGGTTGAGCACATCCACAGCGGTATCCTGAGCCTTGGCGGCGCGGGAGTCATAATCTTCCCGGCTCATTCGGGAAAACATACAGGGTAAAGAAACTGCCGTGGCCGTGCCACAAGAGCTGACATCGCTGAAGATCAGCGGTGAAATCGCCTTGGTGTAGACATTGGTTGGCCTGTCATAGCCATAGTATTGGTAATTTTGCGCCCTGGCGGTTTCACCGACCACCAGCACCATCAGTCTGGCTTTAGTTTCACCGGCTGGTTTTACCTGCTTGGCATCTGTACCCAACTCTTGATATTCGAGCGGCTTTTGCAGGTAGTGCTGATTGATGTATTTGGCCGCCGAGCCGACAAAATAGGTGGGCACAATGTAGCGTTTGATTTCATCATTATTGCGACCAAAAGCCAGATAATTCTGCATATAGAAAAAGGCTATCACCACTATGATGAGGACGTTCGCTATGATGTACAGCGCCTTGTACGCCAGCTCCTTGCCTATGGGCTTATAGGCGATCTGGATACGATACAAGAGCATTGCCGGCAGCACCCCGGTCAACAGCAGATTTAACATTGATGCCCAGTTCACATAGGTCAGGGCCTCGGCGCTGTTGGTCTGAAAGGTATTCTCTATCATGCCGGTATCGAATACTACGCCATATTTGAATGCGGCAAAAAATACCCCCGATGAACACAGCAACAGCACAATAAAAAAAGGTTTGAGAATATATTTAAAGCTGAACAGGGAAAACAGTATCCCCAAAGCCGAGATCAAGAAGATGGGAATGGTAGCCACAAACAAAGGGTCCACATGCGCTTGGTTCTCGAGCCCCTGTTTGACTATGGTAAAAAAAGGCACATTGAACACGGCCACAAAAAACAGTGCCAGTACAAAGGTCAGGCGATTGACAGAGATGGGATTCAACACACTCATTCCTAAATGACGGTTAAAATTGATGCAAGGCCCAGCAATTTTAACCTATGGTTAACTAAATGTTAATATAACAATTTTATCTTAAGGTTCCCTTATCGGTTCCGACATCGCTCATGGGGACGAATTAAGCTTTCAGACTCTGTGCCAATGGGAAAGTTCGCGATGCACCATACGCTAAAACTGCGGTATAAAAGGTTAAAAGAGTCGTTTGATAACTCAAGAGCCGTTTTGCATGCAAATGTCCCGCAATTGTAAGTTGGAGGCGCATTAAGCTTGGCAAACCGGAAGTCGCCAAAATGTCTCTGAGAGTAAATTACGGCAAGTTTTATTGTGCTCTTCCATGTTCCGAAGAAAAAGAAAGCGCCTTTAAAGGCGCTTTGAGGTTTTATATCAGGGTAAACAGTCGCAATTAGAATTCGCTGTTGAGCCGGTTGAAGAACCCAAGCAGTTGCTCCAGCTCAGCGTCACTGAATTTCGCGGTCATCTCTCGGGTTAACTGCAAATGCAGGGCATCATGCTCTTTAAACATCTGCTCGCCCTTTTCGGTTAAGGATACCTGGATGGCGCGCCGGTCATTTTCCAGCGGCTGACGTTCGGCCAGGCCCGCCTTAACCAAACGTTCAACCTGCACGGTCAGGGTTCCTGTGGTAATACCGAGCTTTTCCGCCAGTTCCTTCATCTTCATAGGGCCGTGAGCCCCCAGGATCTCCACTGTATGGATCTGCGCCAGTGAAGCGCCTTGGTCTCTGACTACGCTCTGTTCCCATGAGGACAGACGCTCATAAAACTCTATGATGGCGTGGTTGATTGACTGTTGCAGCGAATCCTGCCGCTGTTGCTGTTTCATCTATTCTTGCACCTCAATGATGATGGTGATGATGTCCTGTCTCTGTGTGGTTCGCTTGCTCACATTCTTTGGCTCTCGGCGTTGCCGCTTTATCGCAGTCGGCACATTGATTTACTTCAATGGTCAGATGATCTATGCGACTGAAATCCGCCAGCAACTCATGATAATAGTCGGTACTGTGGGGAGCGTGGCTCACCAAAGAGATCATGGCTGCGTGATGATCGGCGCTGACCGGCCACACATGAATATCGGTTACCTTGTGGTCTTTTTCGGCTTCTATCCGTTCCACCAGCTTGCGACTGAACTCGGCTTCAACACCTGCGTCAAGCAAAATGGGGCTGGTCTGGCTGATAAGTCCCCAAGCCCAGCGACTGATGATAACAGCTCCGACAATTCCCATCACGGGATCCAGCCAATTCAATCCGAAATATTTACCGGCCAACAGCGCGCCAATTGCCAACAAGGAGGTCAAGGCATCGGCCAATACATGGAAATAGGCTGCGCGCAGATTATGATCTTTGTGTCCGTGGGAATCCCCATGGTCGTGGACATGCAGGTGTCCGTGATCGCTGTGATGGCTGTGATTGTGGTCATGTCCGTGCTTGTGGCTATCTGCCTGGCTATGGCTATGTGCATGGTTATGCCCATGACTGTGGCTGTGGCCATGATCGTGACCGTGATGATCCTTGAGCAGAAATACACTGACGATGTTGACGGTTAAACCTATGATGGCCACCAGAATCGCCTGGTCAAAACGAATATCTTCCGGATACAGGAGTCTGGAGCCGGACTCTATCAGCATCAACAGTGCCACCAAGCCGAGTGCAATCGCACTGGTAAAACCACCGAGTACGCTGACCTTGCCGGTACCAAAGGCAAATCTGGGGTTGTTGGCATGTTTCCTGGCGTAAGAGTAAGCAAACAATGTCAGCATAAATGCAGCGGCATGAGTTCCCATATGCCAACCATCGGCCAACAACGCCATGGAACCGTATATAGTACCGGCAACAATCTCGGCCACCATGGTGACCACAGTCAGCAAAAGCACCCACTTGGTACTCTTCTCTCCCTGCTCATTATGGTGGGTAAAGTTATGATTATGCTGCCAGCGCGTGGTGGTATGAAACTCTGAACTCATAGTTAGCCTGCCGTTATATTTTGATATTCAAACTATTTGATAGGCGAAATATCTCTTTTTCCTGACACAATTTCAAGCATTGCGACTGAAAAAAATCACAAGTGTGACCATGGGATTAACAAACTTCATCCTAAAGTCGGGGGATTATGTCTTATTTGTGTCACCTTTCAGTTATCTGGCTGTCATATGACGTCATTAGTCTTTGCGTCGCATTTGCAATTCCTATAACGAGATAGAAGATCACGGAGTGAAATCTTATGAGCAAGGCGACTTTCGATCCGACGCGTTATAACAAGAGTCAGAACGAACCTTTTGCCCAGGTACTGGATAAACACCTTTCCCGGCGCAATTTTGTAAAAAGTGGCTTGGGCGTCAGTGCCCTGACTGCATTCGGCGGCTTCGGCCTTGCCGGCTGTGGTTCCGACAACAATAACACCTCTGGCACACCGGATCTTGTGCCCCCTACTCCGGTTCCTCCCAGCCAATCCAGTGTTACACTCGGTTTTGAGTCGGTAGCCGGTTCTCGCCTTGATGCAGTGGTTATCCCTGAAGGTTACCGGGCTCAGGTCCTGGCTCCCTGGGGGACTCCGCTGAACAGTAAAGCGGCTGATTGGAAGGCTGATGGCAGTAATACCGCTCAGGATCAGGCCAACTCTGTGGGTCAAAACCACGACGGCATGCATTTCTTCCCGCTTAATGAAGCCGGAACCGATGGCCTCTTGTGTATCAACCATGAGTACATTGAACCAGATGCCCTGCACCCCAACGGCCCGACTATGGATGCCGATACCGGCCTGAGAACCCTGGTCGATGAAGTCCGTAAAGAGATCAATGCTCACGGCATGACAGTGGTACGCATCAAACTCAACGGCGGCAGCTGGGAAGTAGTCAAGGACGACAAACACAATCGCCGCTTCACCGGTGCTTCCACCATGGATCTCAGCGGCCCGGTAGCCTACACAGACAAAGTCGTAACCGCCTTCTCGCCTGATGGCAGCCAGACCCGCGGCACCCTGAACAACTGTGGTAACGGTTATACCCCTTGGGGGACTTACCTCACCTGCGAAGAGAACTGGCCCGGCTATTTCGTCAATAAGGGCGAGATGACTCAAGCCCAAAGCCGTATCGGTGTCAGCAGCAGTTCTACCCGCTATGGCTGGGCCGATCTAGCCGGTCATGCCGAAGAGCGACTGGATGAATTTGCCCGTTTCGATGTCACCCCCAAGGCCAGTGATGCCATGTATGACTATCGCAATGAAGATAACGGCTATGGTTATATCGTCGAAGTCGACCCCTACAATCCCAACTCCCGCGCAGTCAAACGCACAGCCCTGGGGCGTTTCCGTCATGAAGGCTGCGCCTACGGCAAGCTGACCGAAGGCAAACCACTGGTATTCTATTCGGGCCATGACTCGCGCTTTGAATATCTGTACAAGTTTGTTTCGGCGGCGCTTTGGGATCCCAAGGATGCAGACAGCAGCAACCGCCTGGCAACCGGTGCCAAGTACATGGATGAAGGTACCCTGTATGTGGCCAAGTTTAACGAAGGTGGCGTAGGTGAATGGTTGCCGCTGACCATGGATGCCATGACAAAGGACGGCAAGACCCTGGCCGATACATTTGCCAGCCAGGCAGATATCATCATCAATACCGCCGGCGCCGCCGATTTGGTTGGCGCGACACCAATGGACAGACCCGAGTGGTGTGTGGTGGATCCTTTCACCGGCAGTGTCTATCTGACCCTGACCAACAACTCCAAGCGGACAGAAACCAACGCCGCCAACCCAAGGCTTAAAAACAACTTTGGCCATATCATCCGCTGGGATGAAGGTGCCAGTGATACCGAGTTTAGCTGGGATATCTTCCTGTTCGGTTCTCCGGCCGACGGTGACGATGCCACCAACCTCTCCGGCCTGACTGAACTTAACCAGTTGGCCAGCCCGGACGGCCTGGCGTTCGATGCCCGCGGTATTCTGTGGATCCAGACAGATAATGGCGCCAAAGAGGTGACTGAGCACACCAACGACCAGATGCTGGCAATAGTGCCATCCAAGATGGTCGATGGCGACGGCAAGCCTCTGACAGTTACCGCCGACAATCAAACTGAGCTGAAGCGCTTCTTCGTCGGCCCCAATGGTTGTGAAGTCACAGGCTTTGCTATCTCGCCGGACTACACTTCGGTATTTGCCAATATCCAGCACCCGGGGAATTGGCCGGTATCGGCCAATGCCGCCGAGGAAACACCCATCGGCACCAGCATACGTCCGAGGGCAGCGACCGTGGTACTGCGTAAAGTCGATGGTGGTGAAGTCGGCATTTAAATAAACAGCTGTGTTTAAACGAACAGCCGGTTCACACGAACCGGCCTGAACTGACAACGCCCGCCAGACTGAACCTGGTGGGCGTTTTGCCTCTCGATAACTTGAATTAAGAGCAAGCACATAGCTGGTACTATTTTGATTTGTATAGCAATACAAAATTATTTATGATTTTTTTGAAAATAAATAACCCTTTCTCAGAAGCTGGCCGTTTAACTCTACAGAAGCGCAATCATACACAGCGCCAATCCAATAATTGATTTCAGCCCATAGCGGGCCCATAAGGAGAAAACCTATGCTTAAGTCCGGCAAACTGAAACTGGCACTTATCGCTTCCGCTTTGTTATCTGCCCAGGTTTTGGCAGTCAGCCCGCCGCATCCACAGGGATACAATCAGAACATGATTACTGCAAACCAATTTGATGCCAACAGCTATCAGCCGCAGGATAGCAGCAAGATGTTCCCCGCTCCCAAAGAAGGCATGGTGCAACACATACTGACCCTGCCCCAATTGGAAAACGAAGACGACTACATGGTTGAAATTCAGGTGGGCCAAACCCAGATGGTTGACTGCAACAAGCACGGCTTGATGGGCGAGCTGAAGCAGATGGATCTCAAAGGTTGGGGTTACACCTATTGGGAGCTGGATGAAATTGGCCCGGGACGCTCGACCATGATGGCCTGCTTCGATAAGGCCAAGCATGAGGAGTTTGTTCGCATTTCGGGTGAATACAAGCTTAGATATAACAGCAAGTTGCCTATGGTTATCTATCTGCCTAAAAATGCCGAGCTGCGCTACCGGGTGTGGCGGGCCGACACTGTGTTCAATTATTCCAGGTAACACAGTGCCTTAAGCCTTCTGACTGATCAAATAGAGCTGCAACAGACCTTTTCCCGGCCGGTTGCAGCTTTTTTGCTTTATTCTCGATTGCAGAACCTTATAATCGCTGCAGTTTTCCTTTAGAGCCTTTTTTCGGATGAAACTCAGCTTTGTACTCGTCTCCCCTGCTCGCGCCGCCAATGTTGGCGCCGTAGCCCGCGCCATCAAGACCCAAGGGTTCAGTGAACTCATTGTGGTGAATTCGCAAGCTCACCGGGAAGAGGAAGCGGCCTGGGTCGCCTGCGGCGCGGAGGACATACTGGCCAACATCCGTGAAGTGGCCAGCCTGGATGAGCTCAGAGAAGAGTTTGAGCTTATGGTGGCCACCACAGCAAGAGAGCGCGGCAGCCCACGACACTATTTAAGCCCGGCAGAACTCGGCGAACAACTGAGTCATCAGCAGGAACAGGTGAAGCGCACCGCCATCGTCTTTGGCTGTGAGGCCAGCGGCCTGAGTAACGCCGACTTGGCAATTTGTGACTTGCTCAGCTACGTACCACTGGCCACCGAATACCCTTCCCTCAATCTGGCGCAAGCCGTGATGGTCTATTCCTACGCTCTGGGTCAGGCTTTGGCCTGTGCCGATGGCAGCCTGGGGCTAAAAAGTGCTCAATCGCCGTTGGCACAACTCAGCGCCCTCAAACAAAAAGCCACCACTCTGCTGGAGCGAGTCGATGCCGCCGATGATGCCAAGTTAAGCCTGTGGTTGAATGAGAGCCTCTCTCGCCTCAGTGACAGAGACGCCAAAATGGCCCACCAACTGCTGGGCGATATACTCAAGAAACTCGACTGAAGTTACTGTGTTCCCTGGGTTAACTCTTTGCAGGTGCGCCGCCACGCAGGGCGCGGTATAGGGCTATCATAGCCAGCAACTTATCGCGTTTTGACTCGCTCAACGAAAGCTCGGCGCTGAAGCGTTGGCGCTGGGCATCCATCAAATCGAGTGAAGTAGCAACACCGTTCTTGTATCTGAGCCGCGCCAAGCGCACATACTCAGAGGAAGCATCGAGCAAGCGTTGCTGCTCTATCAGAGCCTGCTGCGTTCTCTGATAATCATTCATCGCATTGCGCACTTCCATATAGGCATTCAATACCGTGCTGCGATAAGCAAGCATTGCCTGCACCTGCGCTTCGTTGGCTATCTCATATTCGGCGCTTATCTTGCCGGCATTGAAAATTGGCGCCGTGATCCCACCGAGCAGCGACCAGGTGAGCCCCTTTGAGCTGAAAAGGTTATCCAGGTTATTGGATTCGCGACCATATTCGGCAGTAATGGTAAACCCGGGGAAGAAGGCACTCTTGGCTACCCCGACCCCGGCCGTGGCCGCTACCAGAGCCAGCTCGCTGGCGCGTACATCCGGGCGGCGCGACAGTAGCTGTGAAGGCACCCCAACCGCCAGAGATTCGGGAAATTCACTGCTCACCAGTTTGGGAAGCTCTGGCAAGGGGTGATCGTAAGCCCCCAGTAAGATAAGCAACTGATTACGTTTGGCCTTGCTGTCATATTCGAGCTGAGGCAAGGTCACCATGGCGGTTTGATATTCCACTTCCGCCTGGTGTACATCGAGACCCGAGATCATCCCGTTGGCCCGCCTGAGCTTAGCCAGCTGCAGTTCCTTGGCGCGGATCTGTGCCGTTTCCCGGGAGATCTTAAGTCTTTGCTCAATATCGGTCAGCTCGTAAAAGGCGGTGGCGATATCACTGATAAGACTGATTTGGGATGCCTCAAGCAGCTCTGCCTGCGACAGAGTATTGGCCAGTGCCGCTTCACTGGCCCGGCGGTTGGCGCCCCAGATGTCCAGCTCCCATGAAGCAACCCCGTTAAGACCCAAGGCCGTCTTCGCACTGGGATCTTTATTGGTAATGGCGCTGCTGAGTGACCGTTTGGCTTCAAACTCTAGCCCAAGCTCGGGCCACAGGGCCGCATCGACCACCCGCCCTTCTGCTCTGGCGGCTCGCAGCCTGCTCTGCATCATCGCCAGGTCGATATTGTTTCCCAGCGCCTGGCGAATAAGTGCCTGCAGTTCGGGATTGAGGAAAAACGTCTGCCACTCATCCTTAACGGCTTCATTGGACTCTACTTGCGGCAGCGTCTTATCAAACTGCGCCGGCATGTTGAGCTCGGGGCGCTGATAATCCGGTCCCAGAGTGCAGCCCCAAAGGCCCAAGGAAAGTGTCAAAGCGACTAGCGCCGGTCTAGTGCATTTGCAGCTGACAAGGCTCTTGTTCGGATTCTCTTGGCTCATGGCTAATACTCCGGTCATCATAAGCCTTCCTCCGTTGCCGGCTTTTGGCTTGCCGAATCACCCTTAACCTTGGCGCGAACCCAACCGGCTGTGGTCACAAAGAACAGCGGCACCAGTATAATCCCTATGCTGGTCGCCAGCACCATGCCGCCGAGGATAGGAATAGATACCGAGTGGCGACTGACTGAGCCGGGTCCGGCCGATAACACCAGTGGCAAGACACCGAGAATAAAGGCCATGGAGGTCATCAAAATCGGCCTGAAGCGCATCGCGGCGGCTTCCATTGCCGCCTCCAGTCTTGAACGGCCCTCCCGGTGCAGTTGATTGGCGAACTCGACAATCAAAATCGAGTTTTTGGCTGCCATCCCGATGAGGGCAATAAAGGCGACCTGGAAGAAGAGATTACTCTGCATACCACTGAGCAGTGTTGCCAAAGAGGCTCCCAGCATGGCGACCGGAGCAATAAGCAGCACGGCCACAGGAATGGTCCAACTCTCATACAGCGCCGCCAAAAACAGGAATACAAACACCAAAGCCAGTGTAATGGCGATACTGGTTTGGTTGGCTGAGCGTACTTCCTGGAAGGTAAGCCCGGTCCATTCGTACTTGAATTCGGGCGGCAGCATGGGCTTGGCCACTCTGTTGATTGCTTTTATCACATCGCCTGAAGCATACCCGGCTGCCGGAGTGACGTTGATGGAAGCACTGGAGAACAGGTTATAGTGAGTCACAGCCGCCGGCCCCACAGTGTATTCATAGTCGGCCAGAACTCCGATAGGCACCATGACACCATTGGATGACCGGACATAATAATCTTTGATCTGCTGGGGGAACTGGCGATAACTGTCCTCGGCCTGAACCCTGACCTTATACACCCGGCCAAACAGATTGAAATCATTGACTACAGAGGAATCGGTAAAGGTCTTGATAGTGCTGTAAAGATCGGCCACATCCACCCCGATAGCCATAGCCTTGGCTTCGTTGACCGAGAGATACATCTGCGGAATGGAACCCTGCAGCGACATGGCCGCCGCTGCGACTTCCGGTTGTTGTTTGAGCTGCTCCACCAATTCGTTGCTGGTTTCCATCAGCCCCTTGAAATTGGTTCCCGAAGTATCCTGCAGCACCATCTCAACCCCGGAGCCGTTCCCCAAACCGGGCACGGCCGATGGCAGGTAGAGGTTGAACTCTGCCTGCAATACCTGGCTGAGTTCATGTTTCAGCTCTTTCATCACCTTCTGCACTGTGGCCTGGCTTTGCTCCCGCTCCGCCCAGGGCTTGAGGACCACTTCAAACTGGCCGTTGGCCTGATTCGAACCCGAGCGGCGGTTTTCACCGGCCAGGGTGAAGGACCAGGCTACCGCAGGATGGGCCAGCACATGGCGCTCGGCAATCTTGAGTACCTTTTGGGTGCGGTTGACCGTCGCTCCGGCCGGCAATGTCATATCAATAAAGAAACGCCCCTGGTCCTCATCCGGCATAAAGCTCGATGGCAAGTGGCTCATAATGTACCAAACCGCCACCACCATAGCGCCAAACACCAGGTAACTGCGCCGCGCATGTTTGTTGGCGATACCTACCAGGGATACGTATTTGTCGGTCAATTTGGAGAGGTGGTTGTTGAGCCAGAAGAAGAAACCGCTCTTGGCCGCATCGCCCGGACGCAACAACAAGGCGCAAAGTGCCGGACTCAGGGTCAATGCCACCACTGTCGAGATCAGCACGGCTACGGCAATGGCGACGGCAAATTCCCGATACATAATACCTGTGATCCCGGCAAGGAAGGACACAGGAACAAACACGGCGCACAGCACCAAACTGGTCGCTATCAGGGCTCCGGATAACTCTTTCATGGCGCTGCGGGTGGCCGCCATCGGGCTCATGCCCTTTTCATTGATAAGTCGCTCGACGTTTTCCACCACCACAATGGCATCGTCAACCACAATACCAATGGCCAAAACCAATGCCAGTAGGCTTACTGTATTGATGGTAAAACCGAAGGCCAGCATGGCGGCCAGCGTTCCTATCAAAGAGACAGGTACCGCGATCGCCGGGATAAGGGTCGCCCGCAGGTTCTGCAAAAACAGGTACACCACCAACACCACCAACACTAGGGCTTCGATCAGGGTCTGCACTACCTCATCGATAGACTCTTCGATAAACACAGAAGCATCGTAAAACACCTGCCAGTCCATACCGCTTGGGAACTTGGTTGCGAGTTCGGCCATGGTTTCCTTGACCTTACGGGTCACCTCAAGGGCATTGGCACCGGGCAGCAAATACACCTGCAAGATGGTGGCGTTTTCCCCATTGAGTTGTGATTGCAAGGTATAAGCCGAAGAACCCAGTTCTACTCTGGCAATGTCACGCAAGCGAATGAGCGAGCCGTCGGGATTGGCGCGAACTATGATTTCCTCAAATTCCCTGACACTGGACAGACGTCCGCTGGCGGTTATCGGCAAGGTTTGACTCAAGGCGCTAGTGTTGGGTTGGGTACCCACGGTACCAGCCGGAGTTTCCTTGTTTTGTGCCTTGATGGCATCGATAACATCTGTGGTAGTCAGGCTGTGACCGGCCAAGGCATCCGGGCGCAACCACACCCGCATGGCATAACTGCGAGCGCCTGTGTTACGAACCCGGCCAACGCCGGGGATCCTTCTCAGTGCCGATTCGATATTGATGGAGGCGTAGTTGGAGAGGTAAATCTCGTCAAAACGGGGATCTTTGGAGGTCAATGACAGCTTGAGCAGTTCCACCGAGGAATCCTTGGAGACTGACACCCCGGCGGTCTGTACATCGATAGGCAAGCTATCGATGGCCTGCTGAGTGGCATTCTGCACATCCACCGCCGCCAGATCCGGACTGGTGCCCACATCAAAGGTAATGGTGACATTGGTGCTGCCGGAATTAGTGCTCTTGGAGCTCATATAGATCATATTGGGCACACCGTTGACCTGCTGCTCCAGCGGCGTTGCCACAGACTCGGCGGCTGTAGTGGAAGCAGCCCCCGGATAAGAGGCTGAGATACTCACCTGCGGCGGCGTGATATAGGGATATTGATCCACCGGCAGTTGGAACATGGCTATCAAGCCCAGGAGCACGATAACGATACTGATAACAGCCGAGAATACCGGCCGTCCGATAAAGAACTGAGCCATTTATTTACGCTCCTGTTCTTTTGATTGCTGCTCCAGTGCCTCTTTCTTTTCCTCCTCGTCGAGCCGCTTTTGATACTCTTTGGCATCCAGCGGCTCGGCCAGTTGGCCATGACGCACACGGTGCATGCCTTCGACTATCACTCGTTCACCGGCGTTGAGACCGCTTTTAACCACCACGCCTTCCGGGCCCTGGTATTCAATCACGATAAAGCGCCGCTCAACCTTATTGTCCGGCATCACCACCATCACATAGACGCCGCCCTGATCCACCTGAGTCGAGCGCTGCGGGATCACTATGGCATTGTCTATCTCACTGAGTTTGATCCTGACATTGGTGTATTGACCCGGCAATAACTCCTTGTCCGGATTGGGCAGTACCGCCCTCACCTCAAAGGTACCTGTGCTGGAATTGACCTGGGGATCGGTAAAACTGACGTTACCCAAATAGCGATAATCACTGTTGTCCGGTAAGGTGATACGCACAAAGCCTTCAACCGCCTTGCCTTCAGTTTCCGCTTCCTGCTGTTGGTTGTAACTGGTCATTCGCCGCCTGGCATTGAGGTAATCCAGCGCCGACATATTGAAATTCACATAGATGGGATTCACCTGCTTCACCCGTGTCAGCAGCGATTGCCCCTGACTGCCGACCAAAGCGCCGATATCCACCTCGGAGCGGCTGACCAGACCTGCGATTGGCGCTCTTATCTCGGTATAACTGAGTTCCAGCAGCGCTTCTTCCAGCTCGGCATGGCCGGCGGCCAGGGCCGACTTGGCCTGCGCCAACGCCGACAGGGCATTGTCATAATCCAGCTGACTGGCGGCATCCTGCTCATAGAGGGGTTTCAGACGCTTCACATCCCGCTGCGCCTTTTCCAGTATCGCCTGCTGCGACTCGACGTTGGCCTTGAGTCGATTAACCACAGCGTTATAGGGCTTGTTATCTATCTTATACAAGATATCGCCGGCATTGACCGCGCTGCCCTCGGTAAAGAGCCGCTCCTCGACAAAGCCATCGACGCGGGCCCTGACCTCCACATCCAAAGAGGCCTTGGTGATACCGACATAATTACCGTAGACAGGCACAGTCGCCTGTCTGACCTCTTCCACCACCACCAGTTTGGGCGTGATGGCAACGGGTTCGGGGTCACAACCGAGCAATAAAAAGCCACTGACGATAAGCAGTGGCATAGAGAAAAGCGATGCATTTGAACCCTTTCGGGCGAAGACGGTCATTAGCGCAGCAAAGACAGAGGACATAGCAGCTTCCAGCGTTCAATGGGAGATCCTGATTGTTAAACACCCCGACGTTTGGCGACAGGTTGTTCATTTACCAGTGTAAGTCCTTGAAGCTGCGTGTCAATTCCCGACTATTATTAAGGGAAAGCTAATAACTTACTTAAGCCTCAGTGTTTCAACTTGAAAGGCAAACTGCTCTTTAAGTGATTGAATATGCTCGGGCTTATTTTTTATCAAGCGGCTACGTGTTGCCAGACTGCTGCTGATAAAGAGCTTAAACCAAGTATCAAGCGCTTCGGCGCAGCCCTCTTCACCCAGAGACTGCAGCGTTAAAATTGCCACTTCGGCCGTACCCATCTGAAAGTCGCGGCTCCCCTTTCTGAGCTGATAGCGAGCCAAGGTTTCGGCGCTGAATGACAACATAGGTAATTGATGCAGGTAAGCACTCTTGCGAAACATCTTCACCGCCTCACGCCAACTGCCATCGAGCAAAATGAACAGCGGTCGCTTGTCTTGCTCCGGATCTCCCTGATTAGCGAGCACCTCGCTCAAAGCCTCAGTCACCACCTCTTGCCCCGGTAAGGCATATTCCCCGGGGAACACCAGATAAGGCTGATAATCCGGGTTTTCCAGCAAGGCTAAGAGTTGAGGGTCCGGCTGAGTTCTCGACCAAAGAAAGGCATGGGTATCCGGAATGAGATCGGCTATCAAACGCCCGCTGTTGCTGGGTTTCAATACCTCGGCATCATACATAAGCAAAGCAAACGCCGCTTCGCAGGGCAGAAGGCGCCTGTGCTCACAGGTACAAAAGCTCTGCTCCAACAGGCAACGGCCACAGCGAACAAGATTCTTGCCCCTTGATGCATAAGGCTTGGTCGACAGCGACTGTCGGTATTCATACAGACGGTGTACTGCGTGAGGTTGAATTGACATGAATTTCCCGAATTACAATGACTTAATAACTCTAGTGTACGACTTTCTTACCGCCAGCCTTGTTGCTTTGACTGCCTTGCGTAAGAGCCGGCGCAGTTTACTGCCGCATTCATGTGGCAGCAAGTCGTTTAACCTCACTCTTGCCAGGATAGCCGGCACTTGGTACTTGTCCATAAGGCCGAATGAACGAGCCGGTGGAAAATAATCCATCATCAAGATTTGTAAACATATCATTCCAATATAGAGACTCAATACAGCAATGAAAGCCCTCTATAGAGCTACCATGGCGCTTTCAAAGGTAAACAACCCCAACTTTTGGGTTGTATTCCACCCAAACGGTGTAAAGATTAAGGTACACAAATATATTCTATATAAAATGTTATCAATAGCTTTAATTTTTTTCTTGTATAACAGCGACTTCTGTCATTGAAATTGCAAAATTGCCGAGTATGATAGCGCCCGTCTCGGGAGCTCCCGAGCAGGAAGGGGCAGATACTTATCTCAAGAGGCACTCGCCTTATCGGCATCTTCCCAAACGGTTCTTTAGTTATGGTTCTTTATCAAGGTTGTGGGAGTATTACTGTGGTACCTGATGAGAATGTTTCCGGCGTATCCTTGAAGCCTTTATTAATCATGCTGGTGATGATGGTCGCCAGCGGCCAGATTGCCCAAACCATTTTTGTGCCTGCGCTACCTATGATGGGTGAGCAATTCAGTGTCAGTGCCGGGCAACTGCAGGCGATTATGGGCACTTATCTCTTGGCCTATGGCCTACTGCAATTTGTTTATGGCCCGGTATCGGACAGATTAGGTCGCAAGCCGCTGCTGCTCATCGGTCTTAGTCTTTTCGTCATAGGTGCCATCATCGCCGCCTGCGCCGAGAGCTTTAATACCTTGCTGCTGGCCAGCGCCATTCAAGGCTGCGGCACCGCCAGTGCCGGTGCCCTTTGCCGCTCTATTCCAAGGGATTTCTTCTTCGGCGAAAAACTGGTGCGTTTCAACAGCTATGTGTCCATGGCCGTGGTGTTCTCGCCGCTGCTGGCTCCCTTTATTGGCGGAATGTTGAGTGTGCATTATGGCTGGCATGCCGTGTATTGGTTCCTGGCTTTTTTCGGCGTCTGCGTGGTGATAACCCTGGCGCTGAGGTTCAAGGAATCCCTCCCCAAGGAGAAACGCCAGCCGCAGTCCATGCTCAAGTCCTATGCCTTGGTGCTGAAGCACAGAGCCTTTCGCGGTTATCTGCTGTCATTGGTGGCTACCTTCGCCGGGATTGCCGCCTTTGAAGCCATCGCCGGTATACTCTATGGCCAGGTGCTGGCTATGAGCCCCATGATGGTCAGTTGCTATTTCGTGGCGCCTATTCCGGGTTATCTGCTGGGGGCCTGGTATGCCGGCAGACAGGCATCACTGCATAAACTGTTTCACCACGGCGTAGCCCTGCTGGGTGCCGGGGCACTGTTTTTACTGCTGCCCGGCCTGTCAACTTTGGTGATAGGTTGGAGTCTACTGATTGGCTCAGTGCTCTTCTTTACCGGGGCCGGCATATTGTTTCCGGCGCTAACATCGGCGGCGCTTGAGCCCTTCCCGCGCCAAGCTGGCGTGGCCGGCGCCCTGCTCGGTGGACTGCAGAACTTTGCCGCCGGTCTTGCGGCCATGTTGATGTCGCTGGTGCCCATGATGGGACAACTCAGCATAGGGCTTTTGACTTCGTCCATGGTGGTGCTGGTGGTGTTGGCACTCAACTATGCCAGAACCCATCCGGATATCGATGTGCATACCGCCGGGGACCCGCTCTGATTTCCCTGTCAAACCATTAAGCAAGACCGGCCAGCGGCCGGTCTTGCTGCTTCTACCCCTTACACTTCATTCTCTTCTTTGCGATTCAGACTTTGTCAGCGTTTTAGTCGACGAAGGCATTCGCTTTTGGACGCTATCCTTATGCGCCTTGCCAAACTGCGATCATGACAACAAAGCCAAAACAACCGAATAGCTCAGGCATAAAAAGCGTCCCTAAAGGAGCGCTGGTTTCTAAATCTGAGGTTAAACCGAAAGCCAAACCAACAGCCCCACCTTAAACGGTTTGGCGGCTGATTAGGCCCGTTATTCGGCCAGTTCTTTTTCCAGTTGCTGCGCCACGGCTTCGGGCGAACTGGAATGGCGGGCAAACAGTGAATAAGCCACAGGGATGACCAACAGGGTAAACAAGGTGGCCAGCAAGATACCGGAGAGCACCACCACACCGATAACAAAGCGGGTCTCGGCGCCGGCACCTTCGGCGAGCACCAGAGGCACGGCACCGGCGGCCGTGGTTATGCCTGTCATCAGTATGGGTCTGAGCCTTTGGTTGGCCGCCTGCAAAATAGCGGCATCAAAGTCGACCCCCTTATCCCTGAGCTGGTTGGCAAATTCAACAATCAGAATACCGTTCTTGGCCGCCAGCCCCACCAACATGATGATGCCTATCTGGCTGTAGATATTCAGACTTTGACCGGTCAGCAGCAAGCCCACCAAAGCGCCCACGGTTGCCAGCGGCACAGTCAGCATGATCACCATGGGGTGAATATAGCTCTCAAACTGCGCAGCCAATACCAGGAACACTATCCCAAGTGCCAGCAGGAACACGAAGTACATGGAGCTGCCGGACTCCTGATAGTCGAGCGACTGGCCTTTGTAGCTTATCAAGGCTTCTGCCGGCAGATAGGTGTGGGCCAAGTCATTGAGATAATCGAGCGCCTCACCCAGGCTGTAACCTTCCGCCAAACTGGCCTCCAGCGTAATGGCCCGCATCCGGTTGTAGCGATGGAGCTGACTGGCGTCGGCAAACTCCTCTATGCTGACCAGATTCGAGAGTGGGATCAGCTGCTTGCTGCGATCTGAGCGCACATAGATATTCTGCATATCCGAGGCGGTGTTTTGGCTGTCGCGGTTACCCTCAATGATCACGTCATACTCTTCACCGTCGCGCATAAAGGTGGTCACCAGGCGTGAACCCAACATGGACTCAAGCGTGCGCCCTATATGAGCGATGGAAACCCCGAGATCGGCCGCCCTGTCTTTGTCGATAACGACTCTAAGCTGGGGCTTGGTTTCCTTGTAGTCATGATCCAAACCGACGAGATTGGGGTTTTCCGCCGCTTTTTCCAGCATGATATCGCGCCATCTGGCAAGCTCCTCATAACTGGGGCCGCCAATGACAAACTGCACAGGTTTGCCCACTCCGCGGCCAAAGGCCTGGCGCATTACAGGAAACGCCCTGACGCCGGCGAGATCGGCGAGCCTGGCACGGACATCATTGATGATCTCCTTGGCGGGACGGCGCTGGCCCCAGTCATTGAGCACTATGATCGCCATACCGTTGGAGAAATTGGCCGAGCCGCCCCAACCGCGAGGCGCACGGATCAACAAACGCTTGATTTCGCCGCTGTCGACCAGAGGCATCAAACGTTGCTCCACCTCGTTCATATAGGCTTCAATATATTCATAACTGGCGCCTTCCGGGCCGTTGACCATCAGGAACATAGAGCCCCTGTCTTCTTCCGGCGCAAACTCCTGCGGGATCAGTTTAACCATGTAGGCACTGGCCCCAAGAGCCGCCACCACCAACAGGGAAACCAGCAAGGGGTGCTTCATGGCGCCGGTGAGGCTGCGGCTGTAAAAGCCTGCCAGAGCGTTCATTCCCTTGTCGACCTGGCGCATCAACCAGGTATCCTGGCTCGCGGGTTTAAGCAGCTTGGAACACATCATGGGGCTGAGTGTCAGTGCCACTATCGAGGAAAACAACACGGCGGCACTCATGGTGACGGCAAACTCTTTAAACAGCTTACCGAGATCGCCGTCGAGGAAGGTGATTGGCATAAATACCGCCACCAACACCGCCGTAGTGGCAATAACCGCAAAGGCCACCTCACGGGCGCCGAGAAAAGCGGCTTTCAATGGACTGTCGCCCTCTTCGATGCGGCGGTGAATGTTTTCCAGCATCACGATGGCATCATCCACCACCATGCCGATGGCCAGGATCATCGCCAGCAGAGTCAAGAGGTTAATTGTGTATCCCAAAGCGTAGAGCACGATGAAAGTGGCCAGCAGGGATACAGGCACAGTCAGCGCCGGGATCAACATGGCGCGCACACTGCCAAGGAACAGGTAGATGACGATGATCACCAGAATAATGGCGATAAACAGCGTCTGATACACTTCATCGATAGAGGCTTCGATAAACACTGAGCTGTCGTAGGAGCGTTTGATCTCCATACCCTGGGGCAGAGTCGGGTTGATCTCATCCACCAGTTTATTCACCGCCCGCGCCACTTCCAAAGTATTGGCGGTAGACTGTTTGGAGACCCCCAAGCCTATCATGGCTTCGCCGTTACCACGGAACATGATCCGCTCTTCTTCCGAGCCGATTTCGACCCTGGCCACATCCCCGAGCTTAACCAGGTAGCCATCGCCCCCTTGGGTCAGCACCAGGTTGGCAAAGTCTTCGGCTGTGCGAAAGCTGCGTTCAAGCCGCACGGTAAAGTGACGTTCCTTGGATTCGATGGAGCCGGCCGGCAGTTCGACGTTTTCCGATCTCAGGGCCGCTTCGACGTCGGCTACGGTCAGGTTACGGGCCGCCAGTGCCTGGCGGTCAATCCAGACCCGCATGGCGTAAACCTTGCCGCCACCGACACGCATATTGGCCACCCCGTCGATGACGGAGAATCTGTCGGTGAGGTAACGGCGGGCATAGTCGGTGAGCTGCAAAGTGGTCATCTGATCCGACACCAGATTGAGCCACATGATCACTTCATCGCCGCCATTGGCCTTTTGCACTTCCGGCGGATCGGCCTCTTCCGGCAAGTTATCCAGCAAACCGGCAATCCGGTCACGGACATCGTTGGCGGCGGCTTCAATATCGCGGTCAATATCAAACTCAAGCACCACAGAGGAGCGGCCATCTGTGCTGGAAGAGTCGATATGACGTATGCCTTCAACGCCACTGATCCTATCTTCAATCAGCTGAGTGATACGGCTTTCCACCACAGAGGCACTGGCGCCACGGTAGCTGGTATCTATCGAGACTATCGGCGGGTCGATATCCGGGTATTCGCGTAGTGGCAACTTACCGAAGGACACCAGACCGAAAGCGATCAACAGCAGGCTGATGACCGAGGCGAAAACCGGCCGTTTAACGGAAATGTCTGTCAGTATCATGCTGTGGTCTTCGCCTCTTCAGCCGTCAGGAAGCTGAAATGTTCCTTGAACTCCACCTTGACCTTGTCACCGGGACGGACCTTGAGGATCCCGCGAATGATCACCTGCTCACCCAGCTCGACGCCTTCGAGAATTTCCACCCAGCCACGGCTGCGCAGCCCAATAGTAACCTGACGCTGTTCCACCACACCTTCACTGTTGGCCAGATAGATGTAGTGACGGTTTTGAATAGGAATAATGGCCGACTCAGGCAGCAACAACGCCTCACGGTTTTGCTTGATAAGCTTGACCTTCATCAACATGCCCGGTAGCAGTTGACCATCGGGGTTGGGGATTTCGGCGCGCACCACTACTGCCCGTGTGGTTGGGTTAACCCGGCTGTCGATGGAAACAACCTTGCCACGAAACAACTTATCCGGGTAAGCGACCGCGCTGGCTTCCACGATTTTGCCCGGCAACAAGTCCTGAATAAAACGCTCGGGAACCGAGAAGTCCAGCTTGATCACCGAGATATCATCCAAGGTGGTGATCACCACTCCCGGGGTGACCAGGCTACCGACCGAAACCTGGCGTAAACCCAGGCGACCATTGAAGGGGGCGGTGATCTGTCTGTCCCGCAGCGCCGCCTGTGCCTGCTCGACTTCGGCCCTGGCACTTTCTATCAGAGTTTGCAGTCGGTCGCGCTCGGTTTCTGCGACTGTCTTGCTGGTGACCAGAGAGCTGATGCGGTCGAACTCGCGGGTATTCTCCCGCACCTTGATCCTGGCCAGTTCCACTCTGGCCTGCTGCTCGGCGTCCTGCAGCTTGGCAAGCAGTTGCCCTTGCTTGACTATCTGACCATCATCGAAGCGAATCGAGGTCACCACATCGCTGACCTTGGGGGTGATGGTGACTGACTCATAGGCTTTGGAAGTGCCAAGGGCCTCCACTTCATCCCGCACAGCCTGAATGGCTGCCTTATACACCACAACATTGGGTACCGGGCGGGCCTTTCTCTCCGCCGGGGCTTGCTGCTGATGCCATTGTTGATAACCAATGGCTGCGGCCGCCAGTAGTACCAAAAGGAGTATTATTTTTTTCATTGATTGTCCGAAGGTACAGAGTTTTATGGGTAAAACAGTTTACTCTGCGACTTATCGGCTTCAATACGTTTTACCTTTTCTTACAAATTACATTTATTTGACACAGATACACACACAGTTAAAACAACTGCATCAAAGCTGCCGAAACAAAGATACAGGCTATAGATTAGCTCAAAAACCAAGGACTATTCTGCAAATGGCTTTACAAACAGGGAGGTATTGATTTCATCTCTCGTGCGGTAAAGATGAAGTAGTAGGACAAATATCAAACAAAAACATTATAAATTAAATGGTTACAAATGGCTGGTGCTGAGAAAGCCATAGAACTTCGGTACCGACTTTTGGCACCCAAGGGCAGCAATAGGCTTATGAGGAGATCAAAAAAGGCGCCGAAATCGGCGCCTTTTCAATCACACTCTCTGGTGTAAACCCGCAGAGCTTAACGCACTTTACGATCTTCGCGCATCAAATCCGCCAGGTTCTGATAGACGGCTTCAATGGTTTCATTCGCGAGCGGTTGGTCGGCCACATCGTGCAGGCGGATCTCAGTCTGTTCTTTGTTGGCGGCACTTTCCTGCAGCAATAAACGATAGCTGCCCTCTTTAAGCGCTAACTTGTTATCGCCCCACAGGGAACTCCAGAAGCCAGAATTGTCATTCAAGTTAACATAGAACAAACCTTTGCTTGAGTCCATGTCCACCACTTCCAAACCAAGCTCAGGCAGTACTATCCGCAGACGATCCCAGGTACGCTTGAATGGCGCATCAGCCACCCAGTAGCTCTCGCTGTCGCCGCCCTGATGCAATGACATATCAATACCCAGACTCTGCTTGATACGGTTGGCCTTGATCATCTGCTCACGCTTGAGGCTCATATAGGCCACGGCGCTATTGAGCATATCTATGGTGTAACGGCGCTTATCTTCACCACTGAGCAGTACCGGCAGCTCTGAGCCGTCGTAATGCTCTTCGTGATCTATAAGGTTGATCACCAGGTTACCTGTGCGGCCATGAGGACGAACTTCGACATCGAAACGGAAACGCTGGCGCAGCTGGTAGACTTTATCGCTGCCAAACCAGGAAGAATCGAGCACCTGCTCTGTTTCAATCCAATCTGTTTCGATAGCGCCTTTATCATAATCTTCAGAGACTATGCCATAGCCTTGCTTTTGCAGATAACCCTTAACCGTGCTGAAGATCTCCTGTTTGAGATCAACGCTGTTGTCGATGGACTCAACCACCACTTTGATGTTGTCGCTGCCCTCTTCCACATGGGTGCCTTCAGCCATGGGCAGCACTTGCAAAGGCGGACGAATATCGAGTTTTTCACCAACAAACTCAGCATTACTCTTGGCGCCCGCTTGCGGGATCTCAAACTCTTTACTGAACCTTGGGGTGTCCAATCCTTCCGGGATCACCAAGGGAGCTGAAGTGCCGGCTTCAACATACTCGAAGTTGCCATTGGCCTGACGACGGTCAATCGGCGTACTGCAGGCTGAAACTGCGACAACCAGCACTAAGGGGGAAACTTGCTTTAGCATTAAATTATTCAACCTCTATCCCGGCTTTTTGCATTGCGTTAAGCAACAGACCATGAAACTCCTCGGAAAGTTCAGTCAAAGGCAAACGAATTGTGCCTTCGCTGATGAGTCCCATGCGATGGGCCGCCCACTTAACCGGTATTGGGTTTGCCTCACAAAAGAGTGCACTGTACAGGCCGCTCAGGGGTTCATCCACGGCTTTTGCCTCTGCCGCTCTTCCTTGCAGCGCTGCCTCACACATGGCCTTGAACGCCTTGGGGACGATATTGTTGGCAACCGAGATCACCCCGTTGCCACCAAGGGCCAGGAATTCGCGCGCCGTGGCATCATCACCGCTGAACAGCAGAAAATCATCGCCGCAAAGCTCACGCAGCAGTTTAACCCGTGCGAGATCGCCTGTGGCTTCCTTCACCCCTATGATGTTGGGCACATCACAAAGTTGGGCAACGGTTTCCGGCTTCATGTCAACCGAAGTGCGGCCTGGAACGTTATACAGAATTTGGGGAACATCCGTACTGGCTGCAACCGCTTTATAATGGGCAACCAACCCCTTGGGAGTGGGCTTGTTGTAATAAGGTGTCACCCCCAGCATGGCAGCCACATCGAGTTTCGACAGGCCCTGGGTAAGCTCTATGGCTTCAGCGGTGGCATTGGCACCATTACCGCCTATGACGGGAATACGGCCTGCGGCAAAAGAAAGGGTTTGTGACACCACTTCGAGGTGTTCGCGAATGGGCAGAGTGGCAGATTCGCCTGTGGTACCAACTGCTACTATGGCATCGGTCCCCTGCTCGATATGAAATTCCACCAAACGCTCGAGACTTGCAAAATCCACTGAGCCATCGCCTTGCATGGGCGTAATTAAGGCTACGATGCTTCCGTTTATCATCTTATGTCCCCAAGATTTCAGGATTCGCTATGGTACTGGTGCAGCCAGCCAATGACAAGCACTGTCAGGGCTAACAAATCGAATTAGTTGTGGTAGCATGGTTGACCGCACAAAAAACTCAGCTCAAAGGGGCTGAGTTTTCGCTCTATGATACCGGAAATATGAGGAAAATTCATGACCAACTACCTGGTCGTTACCGCTATG
Organism: Shewanella sp. 38A_GOM-205m; assembly: GCF_000518445.1. Taxonomy (NCBI): domain Bacteria; kingdom Pseudomonadati; phylum Pseudomonadota; class Gammaproteobacteria; order Alteromonadales; family Shewanellaceae; genus Shewanella; species Shewanella sp. 38A_GOM-205m. Next base: position 23,698 of record NZ_JADP01000002.1, read on the forward strand.
GGGGCCGACCGTCCCGGCCTGGTCAGCAAACTGGCAAGATTAGCCAGTGATTGCGACTGTGACATAGTCGACAGCCGCATGGCGCTGTTCGGCAACGAGTTTACTCTGATTATGATGTTGTCCGGCTCCTGGGCATCCATTACCAAGATAGAAACCAGCCTTCCCAGTCTCAGTGTCGAACTTGAACTGATGACGGTAATGAAGCGCACCTCCAAGCACACGCCGCAAAACTACATCTCGCGCATTGAAGTGACTTTCAACGGTCAGGACCAGCGCGGCACCATGAAGCGCATCTCCCAGTTCCTGGCAGACAGGTCCTTGGATCTCGGTGCGGTGCGCTCCTACTCGGAAGAGCTGCCGGACGGCAGCCAGACTCAGCACGTTTTCCTGGCCATCAATATCCCGGAAAAGGTCGAATTGGATAAACTGGAAACCTGTATCCAGGCCTTGGCCGAAGAGATGTCCCTGACCTGCAACATCAAACGTATGCAGGGTATTGCGGTCCCCAAAGCCGATTGAATCCCACTCATCCCAGATAAAGATCAAAAGGATTGAACGCATGAACACCTTAAAAGCAGGCGATAAAGCGCCACTCTTCACCCTAAAAAACCAAAACGATGAAAATATTTCACTGCAAGATTGCCTGAAAAAAGGTCGGGTACTGGTGTATTTCTACCCCAAGGCGATGACGCCGGGTTGTACAGTGCAAGCCTGTGGCCTGAGAGACAGCAAGGCGGAACTGGACGAATTCAATGTAACCGTGCTTGGAATAAGCACAGATCCCGTGGCGAGACTGGGCAAGTTTATCGATAAGCATGAGCTCAACTTCACCCTGCTCAGCGATGAAGACCACGCAGTAGCCGATGCCTTCGGTGTCTGGGGCGAGAAAAAATTTATGGGCAAAGTTTATGATGGCCTGCACCGCCTGAGTTTCCTGATTGACCAGGACGGCACCATCAGCCACAGGTTCGACAAGTTCAAGACCAAAGATCATCATCAAGTGGTGCTGGACTATCTCAAGGGATAAACCCCACGGCTATTTTGCCGGCTCATATTGCCGGCATTCACTGCATCCCCAAGCCAGAGACGCTAAAAAGCCCGCAATGCGGGCTTTTGTTTTTCTGCAAGATACCTGAACTTACCTCAGAAGCCCCTTCCCTGAAAATAGGGCCACAGAATAGCCAGGGCGATTGACCACATGGTCAACCAGATAAATCTGTCCAGATAACGCCAGGCCGCGGGACGGCTGAACACGGGCGCCAGCAGGCGCGCGCCAAAGCTCAGACTAAAGAACCAGATAAAGGAAGCCAGCACGGCCCCGGCACCAAACCAGGCCCTGACCTCGGTATCAAACTGGGTACTTATGCTGCCGAGCAAAACCACTGTATCCAGATACAGGTGTGGGTTTAAAAAGCTGATCGCCAAGGTGGTGATCATGGCCTTGCGAAATGAATCCGCCGCTTCAGCATCCCCGGTCTCCAACCCCTGACTCTTGAATGAAGAGCGCAGCGCGTTGAAGCCGTACCACAGCAGGAAGGCCGCGCCGCCAAAGCTCGCCAGATGTTTGATGGCCGGCACGGCCAAGATCAACTGCCCTAGCCCGGCAACGCCAGCTGTAATCATCAGGGCGTCTATCAAAGAGCAAGTCAAGGCGATGGGAAACGGATAAGCACGTTTGATGCCTTGCTTCAACACAAAGGCGTTTTGAGCTCCCACGGCAATGATTAGACTGGCACCTATCCCCATGCCCTGAATGAAAGCGGTTTGCATAATCTCTCCAACAGCAGTTCGCCGCGATAGCCGACGACCAATAAAAGTTTTCAATGGCGGCAGTTTACTCCCGGCAAGAAAATTAATATAACTAATGTTTTTTATTGGTTATTAGCAAAACTTATAATCGAGCAAGGATTAACCCAAGGAGTTTTTATGCTGGACTACAGTCACCTCAAAGCCCTGTCTGTGGTGGTCGCTGAAGGCGGTTTTGAGCGAGCAGCCAAACGGCTGCATGTGACCCAATCAGCGGTATCACAGCGGATAAAGCAGCTTGAGGAAAGAGTGGGTCAGGCACTGCTCGTCAGGAGTAATCCCGTAGTGCCGACACCAACAGGGAAGCGGCTCTTGCTCCACTATGCCCAGGTCGAACTGCTGGAGACTGAGCTCAGAGCCGAAATGGACGCCGACGATCCGGCCATGCCCACTGTGGTGAGAATCGCGGTGAATGCCGACAGTCTGGCAACCTGGTTTCTACCGTCCATCAGCGCCATATTCGCCCGCCGTGGTTGGTTGTTGGAATTGATAGTGGATGATGAATCTTACACTCATCACCTGTTGAAAAACGGTGAGGCTGTCGGCTGCGTGACCACCTTGGGTCAAGCGATGAACGGCTGCTCCAGCGAGTTTCTCGGGGTGATGGAGTATGCCTGTGTGGCCACGCCTGAGTTTGCCGAACGTTTTTTCGACGGCTTGCCGGATACCGACTCGCTGGCCTCGGCGCCGGCAGTGGTATTCTCCACCCGCGACAAGCTGCATGAAAAGTACTTGAAGCGCTACTTCGAAATGTTGCCGGGACAATGGTGGCAACACACAGTGCCGTCATCGGAAGGCTTCTTGGAAGCGATTCTACAGGGATTAGGTTATGGCCTGGTGGGCCATCTGCAGGCCGAGCCGCTGTTGGCATCCGGGCGCTTGATTGAGTTGACACCCATGATGCGGATGCGGGTACCGCTTTACTGGCAACACTGGAACCTTAAGGCCAAGCAGACCACTCTGGTATTCAGGGCATTGGCGGCGAGCGCCAGAAACCACTTGTTGCCTGAATGAATAGCGGTTGAAAAAACACAGGCGACCATAGGCCGCCTGTGTCAGTGAACTTGAAATTTACCGCCTTATTCGGCTTGCGCCTCTAAAGCGGCTTTGGCCGCATCTGCTTCGGCGTTGGGCCAGGCGTTCAGTACAGCCTTGACCAGAGAAGCCAGCGGGATCGCGAAAAACACGCCCCAAACGCCCCAAAGGCCGCCGAAGACCAACACTGCGGCTATGATGATCACCGGGTGCAAGTCCACCGCATCGGAGAACAACAAAGGCACCAGCAGGTTGCCATCCAGCGCCTGAATGATGCCGTAACCCAGCATCAAATAACCGAACTCGGGGCTGACGCCCCACTGGAAGAAGGCAACCAGCGCAATAGGTAAGGTCACCAGGGTGGCACCGACATAAGGAATAAGCACGGAAAGCCCGGTCAACACCCCAAGCAGCGCCGCATAGCGCAGATCCATCAGGGCGAAGAATACGTAACTCACTACCCCGACAATCACAATTTCAATCACCTTGCCGCGAATGTAGTTGAAGATCTGCTGATTCATCTCGAACCAAACCTTACGGGCCAGATCGCGATTGCTGGGGAAGAAACGCTTGCTGCCGCGGATCAGTTCATCTTTATCCTTGAGAAAGAAGAACACCAGCAGTGGCACCAGGATGGCGTAAACCATCAGCACCAGCAAGGATGCCGAATAGCCGAGAAGCTGCTTGGCGATATCCAAAAGATGCTGGGTGTCGAGCAATTTTTTGAGCTCGGACACCATGGTATCGAGCTGATCTGTAGAGATAAACTGCGGATACTGCTGCGCCTGCTCCTGCAGCAGGATTATCCCCTTGTCCAGCATGGTGGGAAGGTCAGTCAGCAGCGCAGCACCCTGGCGCCAGATACTGGGGATCAGACCGAATGACAACAAGATCATCAAGCCGATAAAGAGGATCAGTACCAAAGAGGCGGCCGCGGTGCGGCTTATCCCTACCCTTGCCATCTGTGCCACCGGCCACTCCAGCAGAAAGGCCAATACCAGAGCGACCAGCAGCGGCATCAATAAGCCACCGGCGAAATAGATGGTCAAGGCAATACCAAGCAGAATAAACAGCAGTGTCAGAGCCTGAGGATCACTGAAGCGGGCCTGGTACCAACGACTCAAATAGCTAAACATCCGGGATTCCTGTGGTGATGATGGCTGCGGCCATCTTGATTATCGCTTCTTCAAGAAGCTGTGTAGTTACGTCCTGCGCTTCTATTCTGCAACGGACACCTGTAAGCGCAATACGGCCGGCTCGTCGGACTCAATCCGACAATCATAGCCCTGTTTTTTGGCAAAGCGGGGAACATCCTGCCGCGATCCCGGGTCTGAAAGCAAGAGACACAGAGTTTCACCGGGCCGCAAACGTTTCATCGCCATCTTGGCCTTGACCAGGGCTTCGGGACAACGACTCTGAGTTAAATCAATTAAAACCATGATGAGCTTGCTAAACATAAACCTCGGCTATTATCCTAAGTTGCAACTCAAACCACAAGCCAGGCAGTTATGCATTAGTGGCATACAGGAAATCTAATCAGCTTGAGTACATTGACTTTTTCCAAGTTCCGACATTCCATTCTGGCCGGTGCCACTGCTGTTTTAATTGCCACCGCCAGCCAAAGTTTCGCCAATAACGACCTGCCGGATCTCGGTACCGCCGCCGTCAACACCTTCAGTCTCGAAAAAGAGATGGTCTATGGTGACGCCTATATGCGGGTTATTCGTTCCCAGGCGCCTGTGTTATCCGATCCTGTGTTGAGCCAATATGCCACCGAACTGGGTAACAAATTGGTGGCGCATGCCACCGGGGTTAAGACCCCCTTCTACTTTTTCCTGCTGCGAAACGATGAAATCAACGCCTTTGCCTTTTTCGGCGGCCATGTGGCAATCCATACAGGCCTGTTTCTCAACGCCGACAATGAAAGTGAATTGGCCTCGGTACTGGCGCACGAAATTACCCACGTAACCCAGAGGCACCTGGCGCGCTCACTCGAAGCCCAGGAGAAAGCCAGCCCGGCTACCATTGCCGGGTTACTCGGCGCCATCTTGCTGACCATAGCAGCGCCTCAAGCCGGGATGGCGGCGCTGGCCACCACCCAGGCACTCTCGACTCAATCCAAGATCAACTATACCCGCTTGCATGAAAAAGAGGCCGACAGGATAGGCATGCAAATTCTGGTGGAATCCGGTTTCGATCCCAACGCCTCGGCCAACTTCTTCGGCAAACTGGCGGCCCGTTACCGTTTTACCTCCAAACCGCCGCAAATGTTGCTGACTCACCCCCTGCCCGAGTCGCGGATCACCGATGCCCGTAACCGCGCGGCACAGTATCCCCACAGATATGTGGCAGACAACCTTAACTTCCACCTGGCCAAGGCCAGGATCCAGGTGCGCTTTTCCAGCTACAGCGACGATGCTGCACTGTCGCTGTTTGAAACCCAGTTAGCCAAGCACAACTATGCCTTTAAAGATGCGGCCCTCTATGGCAAGGCATTGGCACTGTTTCGCCTCAAGGACTTCAAACAATCCGAGCAGCTCATAGATCAATTGCTGGAAAAAGATCAGGACAACCTCTTCTATCTCGATACCAAAACCGATCTGCTGGTGGAGCGTAAGGATTATCAGGGCGCGATAACGATGTTGGAAGCCCAAAGACGCCTTAAACCCACCTCCCAAGTGATCAACGCCAACCTGGCCAGTGTTTATCTCGAAAGTAAACAGCCGCAGCGAGCAATCCCTATTCTTGAGGATATGGCGTTTCTGGATAAACAAAACCCCTTGCCCTATCAGTTGCTGACCGAAGCCTACAAGCAAACCGGTAACAAGGCGCTGGAACACTTCTCCAATGCCGAGTCCATGGCACTCAGGGCCGACTATAAAGGTGCTATCGATCAGCTCAATTTTGCCTACAAGGCCGCCGACGGCCAACCACTGCAGATTGCCAGAATCGAGGCCAAGATACGCCAGTTCCGTGTCGCCGACCGAGCGCTGGACGAATTGAAGAAATGATCGGCTTACACTTTGATTATGCAGGCTTTCACTGGCCCGTTAATCGAGCCACTTTTCCCTGACGTAACCGCTGATTTTTGCTATCATCGTCGCACTTTTCAGCCAAGGTAAAGAGAAAACCCATGACCCAGGTCACTATTTTCCATAATCCTCGCTGCTCCAAGAGCCGCGAAACACTGGCACTGCTGGAGTCCAAAGGCGTCGAGATCCAGATTGTCGAGTATCTGAAGCAGGTACCGGATGCTGCCACCCTCAGTGAACTGCTGGCTAAACTGGGCATCAGCGCCCGTGAATTGATGCGCACCAAGGAAGAGGAATACAAGGCTCAGGGGCTGAATAACCCGGAATTGACCGAAGCTCAATTGATTGCCGCCATGATTGCCACCCCCAAGCTGATAGAGCGCCCAATCGTCCTGGCCAACGGTAAAGCCGCCATCGGCCGCCCACCGGAAAACGTGTTGGCGATCCTGTAAATGAGCAGTCATGCGTTATTACAGATCTCACGCACGGGCTATCTGCTACTGACGGCCTTGTTGGCCTATGCCTTTATCGGTAAAGGACTCGACGGCGAATACTCGCTGCTGTTCACCAGTCTTTGGCTGATGCCCTTGCTGCTGCCGCTACCTGGGATCCTTAAAGGTAATCCTTATACCTTTGCCTGGGCCAGCTTTATTCTCTGTCTCTATTTTTTGCACGGCTTGACCTTGCTCTATATAGCCGAGGGCAATGAATGGTGGTTTGCGCTGATTGAGAGTCTGTTGATCTCATGCTTACTGATCAGCATGCCCTTCTACGCTCGCAAGCGCGGCCGCGAATTGGGTCTGGGACTCAAGAAACGCGCCAAAGACAAAGAGTAAACCCGGATAATAGATAGGGGCCGATAATGGCCCCTTTTTTTGTACTCTGTTCAGCTCTTGCTCTGCCGTCCTCGCATACTGGCATAATTTGCAACAATTTTTCCCATCTTAAGGACTATTGGTCACCCTGCTGGCCCGTGCTATAGTGCCCAAGCAATACAACCATTTTTATATAAAACAACAACAAATAATAACAAGCAGTCAACCAAGTGGAGTCGTGCCATGAAGATACTGCCTTACCTCCCATTCACCTGTACTCTATTGCTCACCGCCTGTGGCGGTGGTGGCAACGATGATGGCAGCGACCTTATCCCTCCTGTCGTTACCCCACCTCCGGCCTTGTCGCGTTGTGAACAACAAAGTGAATTCGACAACCAAACCACAGCCTCTGGTCTGGTTTTTAAGCTGCAAAGCCGCTATTTAGCCGGTCAGCAAAGCAGTGTTCTGGCCACACTGGGCACGCTCAACAGCCGTAATATGCAGTTCCAGTGGCAACAGTTGTCCGGGCCCAGTGTCGATATGGACATGAATGACAGCCATGTGTTGGCCTTTGTGCCGCCGCAAAGCGGTGATTACCGCTTTCAGTTGAATGTTAGCGGCAGTGATCTCAGCCTGCAGGAAACGGTAACCCTGACAGTGATGGACGGTAGTGGCCTTAATATCCGCCAGGATCACCAAGTGGTAGAGGGCAACAATGTCAGCGTACGACTGGATAGAGTCAATGGCGCTGTGGCAAACAACATCAGCTGGTGTATTGCCGCCGGACCTGAGCTCAACCTGGATCTGACCAACCCTGAACGCCCCTTGTTTGTTGCGCCCGAGGTCAATCAGGACACAGGGGTGATCTTAAGAGCCAGCGCCAGTGTCAATGGCGAGACCTTAAGCGATGAAGTCAGCATACTGATAACAGATGAAGCACAAATCACCTCAGAGTACTTTGATGCGCCCATCGCCCGCACCCATGCCTACAAACGCAACTCGCCTTATGCCGAAGTGTTAAAGCGCTGCACTTATTCCAATCAGTTGAGCGCTTGCCAGCTCAGTACCCTGCCCTTGATAGGCCAAGGCGCCGGCGGCATCAGTGATAAAGAAGCGATAATGAACCGGGTACTGGTATCCCACGACTGGATGGGACGTAATTTTGAAGCCTTCCTCGATCAAATGGACACTCATGGTGACTTTGCCACCTTGCTGCAGTCTGTCACCGCAGTGGTGATAAGTTACGATGTCCGCCCCTCCTTCTACTGGGTGGTCACAGGTGCTATCTATCTGGATCCGGAAGATCTTTGGTTGACGGCAACTGAGCGCGACAGTATCAATGAAGCGCCGGATTACCGTGCCGGTTTCGGTAATGAGCTGCAGTTCCTGATCCCCTGGCGTTATGTCAAAGACAACGATTATGCTTCTGTCTATCGTGATCGCAGCCAGCGCAGCAACCGCCCTATCAGCGAGTTGACAACCGATCTCTCCTCGCTGCTTTATCACGAGTTGGCCCATGCCAATGACTTTTTCCCGCGCAGTGTTCACCAAAGCCTTGAGGGGCCGACTTTGCTGGATGACTATTACCGACGCACGGCGCAAAAAGCCTTGATATCGGATCAGCTCAGCAGCGCCTATCCGCTGGGCAGCACAGAGATGAGCGCCCTGGCCGGCGTGAGCTTTATGGGTCAAACAGCCACCGCCACCCAAAAGGCATATACGCCCGGGGATGTCAGTGGCTTCTTCTCCGCAGACAGAGCTAATGACTTTTACAACTACAGCACCCCCAGGGAAGATGCCGCCATGCTGTTTGAAGAAGCCATGATGAGCTACCGTCTTGGCGTGCAGCGTGATGTGGCGATTACAGACAAACCCGAAACAGTGACCGCAAACAGCATCAGGGTCGACTGGGGCCAGCGGGGACGTATCGGCGCCTCGGCCCTTAGAAACCGTACAGGCTTGGTGCTGAGCGAAATGATGCCTGAGCTCAATGCTCAGCTGCTGCTGGATAGTTTGCCGGCGCCGCTGCAGATGCAACCAGGCCTGAGCTGGGCGGCCAACCTCGGCATATCACCCACACTTATGGCGCCAAAGAGCAATGTCCAGCGTCAGCAAGGGCGTGAACAGACCCAAGTGCCGCTGCGTTTAAGTGGCGATCGCCACAAAACCCCCGTAGGGGTGAACAGACCCTGACACGCTTTTCGGTTTATTCGAGCATCAAAAAAGCGCAGTTTCAGCTGCGCTTTTTAAATGCATTTAAAATAACTAGGCTTGGACTCGACAGTCAGAGGCGCAACATCTCTTTGATAAAAGGAATGGTCAACTTACGCTGATGAACCATGGAGGCCTTGTCCAACCTGTCCAACACATCGAACAAGGTGCGCAGATCCCGGGCCAAACGATTGAGCAGAAAACGGCCCACATCTTCCGGTAATTGCAAGCCACGCATGGCGGCGCGGCGTTGCAATGCCACCAACTTTTCCTCATCGGCCATGGGTTGCAGCTGATAATTGAGCCCCCACTGCATCCTTGAGACCAGATCCGGCAAGGCAAAACCGGCATCTATGGGGGCTGCACTGCCGCTGACCACCAAAGCACAATGTTTCTGCTCGGCTACTCGGTTGTAGAGATCGAATATCGCTTCTTCCCACAAAGGGTGGCCGGCAATGGCATCGACATCATCAATACAGACAAGATCGAGCTGCTCCAAGCCTTCAAGCAAAGCGGTGGAGATACTGGCATGAATACCCAGGGGAATATAGAAGCTGCTGCGTCCCAACTCATTGGCATGAGCGCAGGCGGCGTGCATCAAGTGGGTTCGTCCCGACTTAACCGGTCCCCATAGGTAGACAGCTCCCTGGCTGCGGCCTTCGGCACAGGCCCTCAAGGTCTGGATCAGTTCATCGTTTCCTGCCGCAGGATAATAACTGTTAAAAGTCTCATCGTCCGGCAAGTGAACGGGCAGTGAAAGTTGCAAGGGTGAGTTTTGTGTCACTCAGGATCGTTCCAAATCGCAGTAAATCAAGTAATGCGGGCGCCAAGTCTAGCATGACTGGCGCCGCTGTTAAAACCTCAACGGCTGTGCCATTGGTATGGGCCTATGGGCTGGTTCACATTATCGCTGAATTCTGTGGTCTTGGATGGCTGCGGCAATGTATTCATGTCGTCATTGCCCTGCCCGCCAGCCAAATCCTGAAAACCAGTCTCAGCCGAAGATAAACGTGGTTCCAGACGCAGCAGGTTTTTCAAGTCCTCTTCCGAGCCAAAAAGCTGCACGCTGAAAGTGGCACTGTCACCCTGCAGAGTACTGAGACTGGCTTCACGCACCGCACTGAGTTGGTTGAGAAACGCCTCAATTTCAACCAACTGTTTCATTTGGTTGATGCCGGTAAAACGCACCTTGCTCAGCAGGCCATCACCTGAATCGGCAATCGCGTACCGGGAAACGAAGTAATCAGACAGTGACAGCATCATCTCGGCCACGGCTTCGTCCTTACTGGCGGCCCGCCCCTGACGGCTGAGCAGAGGTTGGCCAAAAGACTGACTGACATCTGTCTTGGGATAAAGCACCAGTTGATAGCTGAATTCACTGCCGCTGGCTTCCAGTGTACCCATGGCAAAGAAGTCCGCCTGGTAACGCCCTGAAGCGGTAGCGACGGTATCCGCAAACAAACCGCGCACATCATTGACATTAATGCGCATCAGATCGTCCAGATCCATCAAAGGAAACATCAAAGGCACACCACGTTCCATCGAGGCATTGGCAAACGCCTTGCGCTCTTCGGCGCTCGAATCATCACTGAGGATAACCCTCTCATTATTGATATCCGTGCTGAGCCAAAACAGGGTCAGGGGACGTTGTTTGCCCCAGACCGGCAAGCCGGCTTCGCGCAGCATGCTGATTATCTTGCGGTGATCGAAATTGGCCTTCAGCTTTAACCCCTCTTCGGTATCCAGATAGCCAAACTGACTGACCATGGCATCGGCATTGGCGAGCTTGGCCTGGATTGCCGGGCTTTCGAGGGCGCTACGGGAGCCGGAGTTTTTCAAAATAACATCTTCCAATGCCTTCTTGAGCCCCTTGCTCTTCTCGGCACTGGTTCGGGATTCCACGGCTACAGTGGCTTCATCCAAACGTTTGACCTCAACAGCCTGGGCCAGAGTTGTGGCACAGAACAGGGAGAGAAAAACGACTGGCTTTATAAATGAATTCAGCATCTTTGCGACGGTAAAAAATGGTCGGAATGGCAAAAGTGTATCATATATGCCTCACTTGGCGAGCCGATGGAGATGAAAAACCTCCCACTTCGTTCATCTTCGGTTCAGCGGTAGAATTTGTGAAAAATTTGATCTAAAACGGCAAATAGTCCCCCACGATTTACAGTGAACTGGTAATATTGGCCGGTTTAACCTAAATACGGATAAAAAAATGAAATACCTTGCCCGTCCTCTGCAAGGCGCACAGATGTTATTTGTCGCTTTCGGAGCCCTGGTGCTAATGCCGCTGCTCACCGGCCTAGATACCAGCGTAGCCCTGTTCACCGCCGGATTCGGCACCCTGTTGTTCCAGTTGATCACCAAACGTCAAATCCCTGTTTTCCTTGCTTCCTCCTTTGCTTTTATTCCACCTGTCATGTACGGCGTGCAAACCTGGGGCGTCCCCGCGACCATGGGTGGCCTGATGACTGCAGGATGCGTCTATCTGGTACTGGCCTCGGTGGTTAAACTGCGTGGCAGTGGTGTAATCATGAGACTCCTGCCTCCTGTGGTGGTGGGACCTGTGATCATCATCATAGGCTTAGGTCTAGCGCCGGTTGCCGTGAATATGGCGCTCGGCAAGAGTGGTGACGGCAGTCAGGTACTGGTTGCTCAGGATACCGCCCTTATTGTTTCTCTGGCATCACTACTGACCACCATAGCAGTGGCCATCTTTGCCAAGGGACTGTTGAGGTTGATGCCGATCCTGGCCGGTATCATAGTAGGTTACGGCCTGAGTCTGTATTACGGCATAGTGGATTTCAATGTGGTACATGAGGCCGCGTGGCTGGCCATGCCCAACTTCGTTGCCCCCGAGTTCAACTGGCATGCCATTGCCTTTATGATCCCGGTTGCCATAGCTCCTGCCGTGGAACACATAGGAGACATTTTGGCTATCTCCAATGTTACCGGTAAAGATTATTTGAAAAAGCCCGGTTTGCATCGCACTCTTGCCGGTGACGGGGTCGCCACCATAGCGGCCACCGCTTTTGGCGGCCCGCCAAACACCACTTATTCTGAAGTGACGGGCGCTGTGACCCTGACCCGCAACTTCGACCCCAGAATTATGACCTGGACTGCCATTACCGCCATTTTGCTGGCCTTTGTTGGTAAACTGGGCGCCCTGATGCAGACGATTCCAGTACCTGTGATGGGCGGTATCATGTGTTTGCTGTTCGGCTCTATTGCCGCTGTGGGCCTCAACTCATTGATCAAGCATCAGGTGGATCTCAGCGAGCCCCGCAACCTCTCCATCGTTGGGGTGACATTGGTATTCGGTATCGGCGGCATGGCTTTCGGTATCGGCTCATTCAGCCTGACCGGTATCAGCCTTTGCGGTATTGTGGCTATAGTGATGAACCTGCTGCTGCCAAGCAGCAAGCCCCACGCAGCCAAGACAGGTGACTCCCTCGCGGACTGAGCCTTATCTCATTTTTGCGTAAACTTGAGTATCAAAGTACAAAGCGCCCAAAAGGGCGCTTTTTCATATTTTAAGCCACCCAAGAGGCCTTAACGACTCTTGGGCTGCTATAACGTCAGGCTCATGGGAATATCCACCATTCCCTCTCGCTCACGAACGCCATCTATACGTTTAAAACCGAATTTCAGGTAAACATTCTCGGCAGTGACGGCTGAATTAACCGTAAATTTGCCCTCATTGCCCTTGTCCAGGCATACCTTTCTGGCCACATCCCAAAGTCGCCGTGCCAGCCCCTGACCTGCTGCATCTTCGCGAACAAACAGATGATACAGATGGCGATTTTCCCTCATGCCTACTACCCCCAAAAGCTCACCTGAATCATTGACAGCCAGATGATAACGGTAATCTCCGTTTAAATAGCCGCTGACACTGGCAGGCGACATGGAATCAAGCAGCATTGCATGAAGCTGAACACCACAGGAGGGCAATACAAACTTGCGGGTTTGGGGAATAATCAGATCACTGATAGCCTGGGCATCGGCAGAATTAGCGATTCGGATACTGGTACTGTTAGGGAAGGTGCGAACAAGTCCCATGTGTGCTCTGCGTCGGCTTACGGGCCTGGATGCAAGGCGTGGTTCGCAGCAAATGGCCTTAGTCCTTTGCAAGAAGCACAACACAGCAGACAGGTCTGTAAGCCACGCCCTTTGGGGCTTTCACAGCAACCGGCTTTCTGCGTTATCCGACTTTGACAGGCCCCGGCATGCCTTCAGTCAGATGCCTTGAACGCCAATTGCTGTGCAAGCCAGAGTGCCACTAGGACTTATTCGCACCTTCCTTAGTATTGGCAGTCAATTGATAACATCCTGTTTTTCGTTCTGAATAGTTAGGGTTAATACTTTATGCATGGAACGCATCTATCTCAAGGTTGTTTGCCGTCAACCAGGGAAAAGTTCAGTCATACATGACAGATACCATCGGGTTATTGTAAAAATACGCAGAATAACAAGTGGCTGAGGTTAAGCTTTATAGGCTTTTATTTCAGGCAAGGACTTTTAGCTTTGCTCAAGGCAGGCTTCAGGCCGGTGCCATATCGGCTTCTTTAGCTGCGGGCTTGACCGCCGTTTGCTCCAGCGGCAACAGCAATATCATCGACGTTCCTATGCCATTGACTCCCGAAGATACCCGCACACTTCCTCCCAACACTTCAGTGGTCAGATGGTGCACTATATGCAGGCCGAGCCCGGTACCACCGCTACCTCGCTTGGTGGTATAAAAAGGGTCAAACACCCTTTGACTATCCTGCTCCTTAATCCCTATGCCGTTATCCATCACGCAGATCTCCACCTTGTTTTGCAGCTTGCGGGCACAGATATGCACTTCGCCCCGGTCGGGTTCTTCAAAGGCATGGATCAGCGCATTGTGTACCAGGTTCTGGATCACCTGCCCTAGGGGGCCGGGATAACTGTGCATATGAATATCGCTGGGAATATCCGTGGTCAACTTATGATGGCTGTGTTTCCACTGGCCGTGATTCAGTGCCAGGATATCCGCTATCAACTCGTGGAGCCAGAAGGCTTGCCTGTCGGCATTGGCCCTGTCAGATGCTACCTGACGGAACTGTTGAATAAGCAGGGCTGAACGTTTGAGATTGCGCTCGGCCAGGGTTAAACCTTCCGCTTGGTATTCAATAAACTCCTCCAACTGCGAGCGTTTAATATTGCCACTGTGATACCCACGCTTGAGTTCGTCCACCCTTTCATTCAGCGCAGTGACACACAACATGGCGGCACCAATAGGCGTATTGAGTTCATGAGCCACTCCGGCCACCATCAAGCCCAGGGACGATAGTTTCTCGGTGCGAACCAGTTCCTGCTGTGATGCCCTCAGTTGAGCCAATGTCAGTGCCAATGCCGCGTTGCTCTGTTGCAACTCATGAGCCTTATCCCCCAGACGCAGATTGGATCGCGCCAAAAATGCCCCCAGTAAAGTCATGCACAGAAGCACCACGGCACCGACACCTGTATAGAGCTGCCTGAGTCTGGCTTGAATGAGCAAAGGCTGCTCATCATGGGACAAGGTGTAAAGCATGGGCACTTGGCTGCCATTGTTTAAGCTCGGGCCCACCCGAGAGAAGGTCCACATACCGGTTTCATCGATAAACTGCCCCAGGCTGGTCTGCTGAATGCGCTGCCAGACCTTGGGGTGAACGACCGCCAGACGCTGCTCGGGATCGCCGAACATAAAGCCCCATTCCCTGTGGCCATAAGTTGAAAGCAGCCAATAGCCTTCGGCATTCAGCAACATGGTCTTGCCGGACTGGCGTAAACGCTCGAGTAAACCACTGCCATCCAGGTTTACCAATGCCAGTCCAAGCTCGCTGGCATTGGTATCCATCACTTTGGTGGCGGCGCGTAAGGTGGGACGATAGGGTTTCTCTATCTCACCGCCTTCGATATTGAGATCAAAAGGAGAGTAATAAACCGCCCCCGGAGCCAGTCGGTTGGCTTCAATCACGTAATAGCGTGATGATTTATCCTGCAATGCGTCGTTGGCAACGACCCGCCTTTGATTATCTGTATGATCAACCCTGACCCGCTCAACTCCTGAGATGCCTATCCAGCGAACTTGCATATAACTGGGATAGGCCTTGCTGAAATCCACAAACAGGCGTTGTAACAAGCTCAGCTGTTCACTCTCGTCAAGCTTTGGGTCGGCCAATACCGATGCCGTCATTTGCGATAGCAGGCTGACATCCTGATGCACCTTGGTCAACTGTGCATCGAGTACCAGAGCGTCTCTGTCTACCAGCTCCCGCTGAGCATAACGCACCTGATCTATCTGCCATTGGGATGCATAGTGATACATGAGCCAGCTTCCCAGCGGTACCAGCAGCCACCAAGGCAAGAGATAACTGACCCAGGTCAACCACTTATTGCGTTTCTGACTCTTGGATGAGGCTTCCCCTGAAATCAGTGGTGTCATCACGGCCTGTTCGGGCAACTCTATCGACATAAGTGGGGTCCCATTCAGCGTTTACTGAGCCACAACAACAGCTCATCCAGTGGCATGGCCTTACCATACAGCCACCCTTGAGCGATATGGCAGCCATTATCCCTGAGCCAGTTGGCCTGGCTGCGAGTCTCAACCCCCTCGGCAACCACAGAAATATTCAATCGCCGTCCCAACTCAATGATCATCGACGCCAGAAAACGGCTGCGCTCATCTTCATCCAGCCTGGCGACAAAGGTCATATCTATCTTCAAGTGATCGGCCGGCAGCTGCAGCAGGTATTCGAGTGACGAAAGCCCGGTACCGAAATCGTCTATCGCAACTGTGCCGCCCCAGGCACGGTGACGCTGGAGAATTTTCGCAACTTGCTGGAACGATTGCATCATGGCGGTTTCGGTGACTTCCAAACACAGACGGCTAGGCTCAACACCGGCCAGACGGCATTGCTGTTTGAGCCTGTCGAGTACATCCGGTTTATCCAGTTGGCGGGCCGAATAATTAAGACTGACCAGAATATCGGTAAAACCGGCCTGATCCAGCGCATGTACCGCCTGACAGGATAACGCAACCACTATGTCGCCTATGCCGTGAATGTAAGACGACTGCTCAGCCAACGGGATAAAGGTGCCCGGAGGTACCATGCCGTCTTCGGTCTGCCAGCGCAGCAAGGCCTCCACGCCGACAACCTCACCACTCTTGAGATCTATCTGCGGCTGGAAGTGCAGTACAAACTCCTGGCGTTGAATGGCGGTATGCAGCCGTTGCATCAACTTGAACCTGTGTGCCGCCTGATGTTCAAACTCGGGATCAAACGCCTGTATGCTGCCAGGCCCACGGGATTTGGCATTTCTGAGCCCGGTACCTGCGGTGCGCAGCAGTTCGGCGGGATCCTGGCCACTGATGGCCAGAGAGACTTCTGTCATACAGGCGGTGAGAATATGACGGCTGTTATCGATTTCAAACGGCGCACTGAACACCCGCTGCGCCCTGTCGATATTGACCTGCTCCTTATGGCCAATGACGGCGAACAGATCTGAATGCAGTCGTCCAATAACAGTCGGCTGCGGAAAAACCTCCTGTAACCTTTCGGCTACCGCCTGCAACACCTGATTGCCAAACACAGAGCCAAACAGATTGTTGAGGCCGGAGAAATGATCCAAATCCAATAACAGCAGATTGTGCGCGCTTGCGCTGGACATAGCCTGCAACCTTGAGAGTTCCCGCAGCAAGGCACTGCGATTGGGGATGCCGAGCAGTTCATCCTGGTAGGCAATCTTGTCGAGCCGGCTTATCAGGGCTACGTTGCCAAAGCCCTTGGAAACATTGGCGGCAAACACCTTTAGCAGCTCCATTTCGGTGTCGTCCAAGGTGCGATCTGTGGCCACATAGATGGCAAATTCGGCCAATGCTGCCGATTTCGGGAAAAACAGCACCTGGCTTTCATCGGTACTGACAAAACGTTTTTCCCTGAGCGCCTGTTCCACCATGGACTGAATAGTGGGATCCGGCAACTCCCTGAGGGCACGATTGGCGTACTGCCGGAAACGGCCACTGCAGGCTATCGTCATAGGCTCAAAGATCTCCTGCCCCGAGCCATCTGCGCTATGACGACCCCGATTGACACAAACCAGCCCCTCATCCGGCACATCAATGAGATTGGCGATTTCACTTAAGGTAACCGAGGCTATCTGTGCCAGCGTTCGCAGCCCAAGCAAACGGTTGCTGGACTCGACAATGAGTTGCAAACCACGGCGGGCAGAGGAAATGGTCTTGAGCTGGTGATAATTACGCACAGCACCCGTCAGTATGTTGCGAATGCCGCGGCTGGCGAGATCGGACTTAAGCACATAATCAGACAAATCATAGTCTTGCATCACAGACTCGGCCGGTGCCATTCCCGGCTGGCCGGTTAAAAGCACAAAGCGGGTATCGGATATCCCCAGCAGATCCCGCACCGCCTTGACTAACCTGAGACCGGCATCTTCGGTTTCCATTACCACATCGACCAGGACTACGGCAAAGTCGGCGTCTTTACCAAGCAAACTGGACGCCTCGGCCATGCTGTAGGCTTGTATGAGTTCGAGAGGCCGCCCCATAAGGGTCATTTTATTGATGGCAAAACTCAGCGAGTTCTGGAATTTGACATCATCATCCACCGCCAGAATACGCCACTTATTGTCGCGTTGATGGGGCTCTTCCGGCGATGTTTCAGACGAAAACAGAAAATCATCGATCATAGTCACTAATCCCTCAGTCACTTTGTCCGCGTTATTACTTGGACAAAACCTGCAGGCGCTCTATGCCCTGCCCGGTACTCAGCACTATTTGCCTCGGCCAACTTCCTGAACCTACGCTCCTGAACCTCAGTTCAGCTGAAATCAGCATGGTTACCGCAATCGCTGCGGCAGCACAATTCGGCATCAAGTACTTTTCAATACAGTACGCTATGTCTGATTTAAAGTGTAATCCACTTTTGGCTTAGTGCCGGTTAACTGTCAGAATGACGGTGTAAATTTTTGCCTAACACCTGTTTCTGCCTGCGATACTGGTTCAGTTGCCAACAACTGACGGGACACAACCTAAGTTGACGGGATTAAAGCAATAAAAGTAAGGCTTTGAGCCATTTATCATTTTTTTAGCTTGCCCGGTTTGCTATTCTGCCCTCCATCATAGGGATTTGCCGAGCCCGCCAGCCAATTGGGGCGGTAAGCCTCCTAATCCCGTAACCAATTAAAATAATCCACAAGGAAGTTATATGATCCGTTCATTCGCCAAGGAAGACATGTATCCGCTATTGGAAATCTGGTTGACCGCCTCCATCGATGCACACGATTTTATCGCCGCAGATTTTTGGCAGTCCCAACTGGATAATATGCGCCGGGTCTATATTCCAGCAGCCGAGAACTATGTCTACCAGCATGGCGCCGAAGTGCTGGGGTTTTATTCTCTCTACGAGAACAGCCTGGCGGCTTTGTTTGTTAAACCTGCGATGCAGGGATTAGGAATTGGCAGTCGCTTACTCGAGCACGCCAGGCAGCAAAGAGAACAACTGACCTTAAGTGTTTACTGCGACAACCAGGCCAGTGTCGATTTTTACCAACGCAGGGGAGCTGTGATTATTGGCGAACAAACCTGCGCCGACACAGGCCACAGAGAATATAGCATGCAGCTGACAGGCCTCAGACCCTGAAAGTGGCTCAGATTGCCGATAAAGTTAGCGCCCTGAAGAGAAGGAACACCCGCTATGAGTGAGCAGCGAGGCAGAGTATTGATCCTGGTTGACGTGCAAAACGTCTACTACACCACCAGGCAAGCGCTCGGGCGCAATCTTGACTACAACCGGCTCTGGTCCAAAGTCACCCGTCAACGGCAGCTGGTTAAAGCCTTCGCCTACGCCATAGACAGGGGCGATAAGAAGCAACGGGAATTTCAAAATATCCTGCGGGCCATCGGCTTTGAGGTGAAACTCAAACCCTTTATCCAACGCGCCGATGGCTCGGCCAAAGGCGACTGGGATGTGGGAATTACCATAGATGCACTGGAATATGCAGATGTGGTGGACACCATAGTGCTGCTGTCCGGTGACGGCGATTTTGCCCTGTTGGCCGAAAAACTACGTCAAAAAGGTAAACGGGTTGAGGTTTACGCCGTTCCCGAATTAACTTCGTTGGCTCTGATCAATACTGCCAGCGAATTCTTCCCCATAGAGGGAGAGTTATTGCTCGGGCAGTGAGCCGGGTTAAGGTCTGCAATCCAGTATCTGCTCTATTGCTTGGCCGGCGTGGTTTACACCGGTTAGCAAAGCCAAGTTCAAAAAGGAAAATAAACATGGAAAACAGTGGTTCAGATAAGCGCCCTTATCTGATTTTGGTGCATGGTGCGCTGGCCAATGCCGAGATGTGGCAACCGCATCTTCCCCACCTTGAAAATGAGTTTGAGATAATCCCTGTCAACTTACGCCATTTCACAGGCCAAACGGACGGCGGTTTCGGCCTCAATACCCACGCCGATGACCTGTATACACAGATAAACAAATTACCGCAGAAGAAGGCTTTGTACCTTGCCGGTTGGTCTTATGGCAGCGATGTGATCCTCAATCTGCAGCTAAAGCATTCTGTTATGCCCACAGGGATATTTCTCTATGAACCCGGTTACCCTGGGGCACTCGAAGGTCAAGTGATGCAAAGCTGGGGGGACGATGCCAACAATATGTTTGCGCCGATATTTGAACGGGTCGCCAAAGGCGAGTTGGCTGCAGCTGTTGAAGCCCTGATAGATGGCTCGGGCGGTAAGCCCGGCTACTTTAGCCGCCAGGCCGAGGATATTCGCAAGCCCCAACTGGCGCTGGCTTATACTTTGCCGATGCAGCTCAATCAAACCGAGAGCCCTGCCATCACAAAAGATGCCTTGAAAGCCTTCAGGCTCCCCCAAACCTGTACCTTGATAATTGCCCACGGCAGCGATACCCGGGCACTGTTTCGCTTGGTCAGTGAGCAGACCTCAAACCTAGTTGAGAGTGCTCAACTAAGAGTGGTGAAAGACGCCACCCATATGTTGCCTTTGGAAGCGCCCGAGCGCCTGGCCGAGCTTATCAAGAAAAGTTTGCTGTCCTAGCCTCGGCATTTTTCCTAAATCACAAAAAAGCGGCAACCTTTCAGCTGCCGCTTTTTTGTCTTATTCCCATTCTGCCCTAGGACTTTGGCCAGTGCGTTATTCGGGTTTTATCATCTCGAAATGGCTGTAGGCCCTGGCAGTGGCTATCCTGCCCCTGGGAGTACGCTGGATAAAACCTTGCTGGATAAGAAATGGCTCCAGCACATCCTCTATGGTTTCCCGTTCTTCGCCTATGGCCGCCGCCAGGTTGTCGAGCCCCACTGGGCCCCCCATAAACTTGTCGATGATCGCCAGCAGCAACTTGCGGTCCATGTAATCGAAGCCTTCGCCGTCCACATCCAGCATATCCAGCGCTTGCTCGGCCACCAACTTGGTGATCCGGCCATCGTGTTTCACCTCGGCAAAGTCACGCACCCGTCTGAGCAGGCGGTTGGCGATCCGCGGGGTTCCGCGGGCACGGCGGGCGATTTCCCTGGCGCCGTCAGAGTCCATCTGCAGTTCCAACATATTGGCAGAGCGGGCAACTATGGTGCTGAGGTCGTCCACATTGTAAAACTCAAGTCGCAGCGGGATCCCGAAACGAGCCCTTAACGGAGACGTCAGCGCACCGGCGCGGGTGGTGGCTCCCACCAGGGTAAATGGCGGCAAGTCCAGTTTGATGGAGCGGGCCGCCGGGCCCTCGCCTATCATGATATCCAGCTGATAGTCTTCCATCGCCGGATAGAGAATTTCTTCCACCACTGGGCTGAGACGGTGAATTTCATCAATAAACAGGACATCACCCGGCTCGAGATTGGTCAGCAATGCCGCCAGATCGCCGGCTTTTTCCAGCACAGGCCCCGAGGTGGACTTGATATTCACCCCCATCTCATTGGCGACTATCATTGCCAAGGTGGTCTTGCCAAGCCCCGGCGGGCCGTAGATCAGCATGTGATCCAAGGCTTCCTGGCGGTTTTTGGCGGCTTGAATAAACACCTTGAGCTGAGCGCGTGCCTCATTCTGACCTGTGTACTCGTCCAGCAACTTGGGACGCATCGCCCGATCGATAAGCTCCTCCTGAGGAGAGCTCTGGGGTTGGATCAGTCTGTCGGCCTCTATCATGCCTTTACCTTCATTCCTCAGTTATCCGCTCCATGTTACAGCATGGATTTGAGTGCGGCCTTGATCAGGGTTTCTGAATCTATGCCTTCAACAAAGGCGCTGGAAACCGCTTTGCTGGCCTGGGCGGGTTTATAGCCCAAAGAGAGCAAGGCTGCAATGGCATCTTCTTCGGCGCTGTTGGGCGCTTCTACCGGGGTAAAGTTGGACTTGAGCACAAACTCACGCTCATTGCCGCTGGAGGCTTCCATCAGGCTCTTTAGCTTGTCGCGCATCTCAACCAATAAACGCTCGGCGGTCTTCTTGCCCACCCCCGGCAGTTTCACCAAGGTGGCGATATCGTCGCGCTCGACACAACTGACAAATTCCTGCGCCGTCAGCCCCGACAGTATGGTCAGCGCCAACTTGGGGCCGACACCATTGGCCTTGATAAGTAACCTGAACAGCGCTCTTTCCTGCTTGGTAATAAAACCATACAGCAGCTGAGCATCTTCACGCACTACAAAGTGGGTATAGAGAGTGGTGCTCTGTTGCAGTTCCGGCAACTCATAAAAGCTGGTCAGCGGCATCTGCAGTTCATAGCCCACGCCATGCACATCCAACAACACTTCCGGAGCTTGCTTTTCCAGCAATATTCCCTGTAAACGCCCTATCATCTGTATCTTCCATAGCTGCGGGCCGTTGCCCGGCCGCCGAGGGCAACCAGACTCTGGCAAGTATGATAATGACACACGGCCACGGCGAGCGCATCTGCCGCATCCGCCTGCGGGGCGGACGGCAGTTTGAGCAGCTGCTGGATCATGTGTTGTACCTGAGTTTTCTGGGCCCTGCCCGTCCCGACCACGGCGCTTTTGATCTGGGTCGCCGTGTATTCAGCCACCGGCAAATTCGCCACTGTGGCCGCCACTATGGCCGCGCCTCTGGCCTGGCCCAATTTCAGCGCCGAATCGGCATTTTTGGCCAGGAACACTTTCTCAATGGCAAACTGCTCCGGCTGATATTGGCGGATAATCTCCGACAGGCCGTCGAATATCTGTTTGAGACGGGAGGGAAGGTCCTCGCAGCTGGTGCGAATGCAACCGCTGCCGAGGTAAATCTGGTGCCTTCCCTGACACTGGATCACGCCGTAGCCAGTGATCCGCGAGCCAGGGTCGATACCCAAAATAATCGCCATAGTCCGCCTTATCAGCCGAGGCGTTCCATCACATCATCGGCAATTTCCGCGTTGTGATAGACTTCCTGAACGTCGTCGTGATCTTCCAGCGTATCGATAAGACGCAGAAACTTGGCGGCGGTATCTTCATCCAGATCGGCCTTGGTCGATGGCACCATGGTTACTTCAGCATTCACCGCTTCAACCCCAATGGCATCCAGCGCATCTTTCACCACACCGAAATCGGCAGGTGCAGTGTAAACATCCACTGAGCCGTCATCATTGCTGACCACATCCTCGGCGCCGGCTTCCAGCGCGGCTTCCATGATGGCATCTTCATCAACGCCCTCTTCGTAGCTGATAACGCCCTGCTTGGTGAACAGATAAGCCACTGAGCCATCTGTCCCCAGGTTGCCGCCGGACTTATTGAAGGCGTTACGTACGCCGGTCACAGTGCGGTTGCGGTTGTCTGTCATACACTCGACCATAACGGCGGTGCCGCCCGGGCCGTAGCCTTCATAAACCACGGTTTCCAGCGACTGGCCATCGAGTTCACCGGCACCGCGCTTAACCGCACGTTCGACTGTGTCACGGGTCATGTTGTTGGACAGCGCTTTGTCGATAGCGGCACGTAAACGGGGGTTGGAATCCGGATCTGAGCCACCTTCGCGGGCCGATACTGTCAGCTCGCGGATAAGTTTGGTGAACAGTTTACCGCGTTTGGCATCCTGAGCTGCCTTGCGGTGTTTGATGTTGGCCCATTTACTATGACCTGCCATAGGTATATCTCCTCTCAATACCGGTTTAAATTCAGACCGGTAAAAAAACAGACCGAGGCTTATGCCCCGGTTTGATTCACACTTTTATGACTTCAAGCTCAGTCCTTCAGACTTCAGCTTTGTCGGCCGCCTTTTCAGCAACCTTGATACCCAATTCCACCAGTTGTTGTGGATTGGCCTCACCCGGTGCATTGGTCAACGGGCAGGCGGCGGTAGTGGTTTTCGGGAATGCCATCACGTCACGAATCGAGCTGGCGCTGGTCATCAGCATTACCAGACGGTCGAGACCGAAGGCCAAACCTGCGTGCGGTGGTGTGCCGTAGCGCAGTGCTTCCAGCAGGAAGCCGAATTTTTCTTTGGCTTCTTCATCTGTGATCCCGAGAATACGGAATACTGTGGCCTGCATCTCCTGGTTGTGGATACGCACAGAGCCGCCGCCGAGTTCGGTACCGTTGAGTACCATATCATAGGCGTCGGATACCGTCTCGGCCGGGTTGGCTTCCAGCTCAGCCGGAGTCACGCCCCTTGGCGCGGTAAACGGATGGTGCACTGCGTACAAGCGACCATCTGCCTTTTCAAACATAGGGAAGTCAACAACCCACAGTGGCGCCCACTCGCCCTTGAGCAGGTTGAAATCTTCACCCAGTTTCAGACGCAGCGCGCCCATGGCTTCGGCAACCACGTTGGCCTTGTCGGCACCAAACAGAATGATATCACCGCTTTGCGCGCCGGTGCGTTCCAGCAGCGCCTTGACGATATCTTCATTGAAGAACTTGAGCACAGGTGACTGAATACCTTCCATGCCGGCAGCCAGGTCGTTGACCTTCATCCAGGCCAGACCGCGAGCGCCATAGATACCAACATACTTGGTGTAGTCGTCTATCTGCTTACGGGACAGCTCGGCGCCACCCGGCACCCGGATAACCGCCACTCGGCCTTCAATATC
Organism: Shewanella sp. 38A_GOM-205m; assembly: GCF_000518445.1. Classification (NCBI taxonomy): domain Bacteria; kingdom Pseudomonadati; phylum Pseudomonadota; class Gammaproteobacteria; order Alteromonadales; family Shewanellaceae; genus Shewanella; species Shewanella sp. 38A_GOM-205m. Next base: position 47,665 of record NZ_JADP01000002.1, read on the forward strand.
GTTGGCCGGGCCGTTGAATACCGCAAACTCAACATCCTTGACCAGATCGGCCACGTCCACCAGTTCCAGTGGGTTACGCAGATCCGGCTTGTCGGAACCGAAACGGCGCATGGCTTCGGCATAGGTCATGGTTGGGAATTCACCCAGGTCCACGTTGAGCAATTCGAGGAACAGACCGCGCACCATCTCCTCGGTCTTTTGCATCACCTGCTCAGAGCTCATGAAAGAGGTTTCGATATCAATCTGGGTAAATTCAGGCTGACGGTCGGCGCGCAAGTCTTCGTCGCGGAAGCACTTGACGATTTGGTAGTAACGGTCGAAACCTGACATCATCAACAGCTGTTTGAACAGCTGAGGCGACTGAGGCAAGGCGAAAAACTGCCCCTTGTAAGTGCGGCTTGGCACCAGATAGTCACGGGCGCCTTCCGGCGTGGCCTTGGTCAGAATAGGGGTTTCGATATCCAAAAAACCATTGCTGTCCATAAAACGACGCACGGCACTGGTGACCTTGGCGCGGAAAATCAGTCGCTGGGCCATTTCCGGACGACGCAGGTCCAGATAGCGATACTTGAGACGCTGCTCTTCGCTGTTGTTCTGGAAGTTATCCATACTCAGCGGCAGAGGGTCAGCGGCGTTGATTATGGTCAGTTCCTTACCCAGCACCTCGATTTCGCCGGTACGCATATGAGCGTTGACCTGGCTGTCTGGACGGGCTCTGACCACACCTTTGACCTGGACACAGAATTCGCTGCGCAGTGTGCTGGCGACATCGAAAACCTCAGGCAAGTCCGGGTCATATACTACCTGGATCAGTCCTTCACGATCCCGGAGATCCAAAAACACCACACCTCCCAAGTCGCGGCTACGGTTCACCCAACCCACCAGGGTCACTTCTTGTCCAACGTGGGACTTGTTTACGTCCCCACAATAATGACTGCGCATCTGCTTTATATCCTTTATTCCGGCCTGCTGAGCTCTGGAACGATTCAACACGATAAGAGCGGCATTATAGAGAATATCTGCCACTTACCAAAGTACTTCACTTTCAGACGGTGAAGTATCAAACAGTTTGCTCCCTTTGACCAGTGGCTGAACCAAGGTCAAGGCACGAGCGTTCAAAATAACAACAATCAGGCACTGCGATAACAACTGCCGCCACTCTCTTTGGCGCGATACATGAGTTGGTCGGCCCGTTTGAGCAGTTCGATGGCGTTGTCGCCGTCCACCGGATACACGCTGATCCCGACGCTGAGCGACAGCTGCACACTGATGTTTTGCCACTTGAGTGGCCCGGCAAGCGATTGGATCAAATTATCCGCCACCTGACAGACAGCATCAAAATCCTGAATTCGATTGAGTATCACCACAAACTCGTCACCGCCAAAGCGCACCAGAGTATCAGATTTACGGATCACCGCGGCCAGGCGCTGGGTGACCTGCACCAGCATTCTGTCACCCACCTCGTGACCATAGGTGTCGTTTATGGCTTTGAAGCCATCGACATCCAAAAACAGCACCGCAAAACGCTCCTGCTCTCTGGCATGTTGCAAAAACGCCTGCTCCAGCCTGTCATCGAGCAGTGCCCTGTTGGGTAAGCCGGTGAGCGGATCGTGATTGGCAAGATGCTTCATCTTGAGCTCGGCCTCACGCCTTAAGCTCATTTCCCGGCTGAGGCGCCGATTGAGCTGCAACACCAGCAGTACAATAAACAGCGCAATCAAGAGTGCCAGCAGAAAATAGCCCAACCACTCCTTGTATTGTTGGCTCTTGTCGGTAATCACAGTGCCAACCCATTTTTCATGGATCCTTTGCCGTTGGCTGTCATCTATACCGCTTATTACCCGGTTAATCAAAGGCACCAAGGGTTTATAGCCGGGCGTGACGCCAATATGGCTCTTTTGATCGGCCATATCGGTTATCAGGTTCATCTTCAGCGCCGGATATTGCCCGGTAGAAAGGGCCGAGGCCAGCGATACCACTTTATCGATAAAGAGATCCGCCCTTCCCAGGTTGACGGCTTCCAACCCTTCGCGCATGCCGGGCACCAACACTGGGCTTATGCCCTGGCTCTTGGCCATAAGCTCACCGGCCAACTGATAACCTTCAACAATCGCCACTCGCTGGCCATTGAGTTGTCCCAGGCTATAAAGATTCAGATGATCCACGGTGGAAACCATGGCCCAGGGCGATGGCCAATAACCGTCGGAAAAAGCCAGCGCAGCATGTTGCTCATCCCTCGCCGCCAGACTGGCGGCCATCACCACTTCGCCGCTGCCAAGCGCCTTGAGGAGATCGCGCCACTCATCGAAAGCCACGGGCAGCAGTTTAAGCCCCAACTGCTGCGCCACCCTCGTCATCACATCGGCATTAATTCCGGCAAACTGCCCCTGCTCATCCTTGAATTCAAAGGGGGGCCAATCCTTGAGGTAACCCACTTTAAGCTCGGGCAAGCTTTCAAGATAGCCCAGCTCTGCCTGGGTCAATGGCAGCCGACTTTGATCCCTGCTGTAAACATGATCGTCACTATTGAGCATCCATTTGTTTTCCAGCGCCGCCAACTCCTCGCGGGTCAACAGATTAAAGCCTGCGATCAGCCTTTGGGTCAGGCCATCGTCCTGCCTGCGGGTCAACACATAGATATCTGAGCTGAACTGCAAGGCTTTTGCTTGCTGGTAACCGGCCCAGAGTCCATGAGTCAACAGATAGTGCTGAGTCCAGGCCGAGGGCGAGACGAAGCCTGAGATATCGCCCCGGTCGGCGGCATTGACCATGGCATCGAGAGAGTCGAAATACTTGAGCTGTACCTTGGGCAAGGCTTGTTTCAGCTCAGTGATATAGGGTGATGACGGGAAAATCCCCAAGCGTTTGCCGTCCAATAGCGCCAGCGGACTCTCCATCTGGCCTTTGAGAAACAGACGGCTGCTTTGGGTGTGTAAGTGCCAGGCACGCTTGAGTCCAGAGCTGAGATCGTCACTTTCCGGATAGCCTATATGGGCATCGACAATCCCCTGCTTGACCTGCTCCAGAGTGCTGTTCATGCTACCGGCAACAAACTCCACCGGCACCCCGGTTTTGGCGGACCATTTGTGCCAGATATCCACATACAGGCCGTGGGGTAAACCATCCGGGCCAAGATCGGAAAACGGCTCCATATTCAGTGGCATGGCAACCGTGATCCCATGCTGATCGGCGCGATACCCCAGCCAGCGCCTCTGGGTCTGGACGATAAACTCAGGAGTGATCTGGGCAAAGCCACTATCGATTTCGGCCACCAAGGCCTGCCTGCCTTTGGCGACAGCCGGTGCCACCGGCGAGTGCTTTATCAACATCCGATTGGCGGTGGGATATTGCTGGGCAATACTGCGGGCCAATTGCCGGTCACGAAGATACCCTTCCATGCCGGCAAACACCTTGATTTCTCCGCGAGATACCGCCTTGAGCAATGCGTCGCGACCTGGGTATAAGGCAAATGAAAGGCCGGACTCCTGAGCCTTAAGATCCGATTCGTGGGACGAGCCTTTGACTATCCCTATCCGATACGGCAGCAGCTTCTCAAAACTGTCCTTGTGCCTCAGTTCAGAGTGCAGATAAAGGTAGGTGTCAATACGACTGATTGGCTTGGCAAATTCAAACTCGGCTTCGCGCTCCGGGGTCAGCGCCAACGCCAGGTGTACATCCGCCTTGCCTTCTTTGAGCTGCTTCAGGGAATCGTTCCAGTGCCGCGCCACTAGTGTGATGGGTCTTTGATTGACCCGGCTCCATTCCTGCCAGAGATCCACCAGGATCCCCTGTGGCTGGCCGGCATCATCAACAAATTGGTAGGGATAACTATCCTCCCCCATCACTATGACGAGTGGTTTGGCGGGGGACTGGACTTGAGTGGCCGCATCCAGCGGCAGACATACGAGCACACACAATAGACTCAAAAGAGAGGTCAGCGATTTCAAGTGCTTATTTCCTGGTAAGGCGATGTAATTATTTTGTTATTCCTGCACTATTAGACAAAAAATTTGCGTCAATTACCAGAGCGCACTTGCTGCTTTCACGCGGGATTCGGTAAAATAGGTCACTGATTTTCCCGCACAAGATTTCAGATGAACACTTCTCAAGACACCATATATGCGACTGACTGCGGTCAGGTCTCTGACTTTGCTTTTGATGACAGGGTAGCCGGCGTATTCAGCGATATGATCCGCCGCTCTGTGCCGGGTTACGGCCAGATCATCAACACCATTGGCGACTTCGCCGAGCGCTTTGTGACACAAGACAGTAAAGTCTATGATTTAGGGTGTTCTCTTGGCGCGGCAACTTTGAGTATTCGTAGGCGTATTGAAGGCAAGGGCTGCGAGATTATCGCCGTCGACAACTCACCGGCGATGACCGAGCGCTGTCAGGAGTATCTCAATGCTTATGTCAGCGATACCCAGGTGCAGCTTATTTGTGGTGATATCCGTGATATCGTCATCGAAGACGCCTCCTTGGTGGTGCTCAACTTTACTTTACAGTTTCTGCCGCCCGAGGATCGCGATACCCTGATCCAGAAAATATATGCCGGCTTAAGACCCGGTGGCGCCTTGGTGCTGTCGGAAAAAATCCGCTTCGGCGATGAGGTTATCCAACAAGTACTGGATGAACATCATCTGGATTTCAAACGCGCCAATGGCTATAGCGAGTTGGAGATCAGCCAAAAGCGCAGCGCACTGGAAAACGTGATGAAACCCGATCAACTCAGCAATCACTACAACAGATTATACCAGGCCGGTTTTGCCCATTACGGTGTCTGGTTCCAGTGCTTCAATTTCACATCCATGGTAGCTATCAAGTGATCAGTTTCAGTAATTTCTATCAACAGATTGCCGACTCCAATCTGCAGCATTGGTTGGAAACACTGCCGGCCAAACTCGGCGACTGGCAAAGAGAGCACAAGCACGGTGCCCTGCCCAAGTGGGAGAAAGTGCTCGCCAAGCTCAATTACCCCAGCCCCGACAGCCTGGATTTCAAAGACAGTGTCACCATAGGCTCAGGTGAGCAACTGGCAACGGGGCAGCGGGAAAAACTGGAAAACCTGCTGCAGTTGCTGCATCCCTGGCGCAAGGGGCCATTTCATATCCATGGCATTCATATCGATACCGAGTGGCGCTCCGATTGGAAGTGGGAGCGGGTCGCGCCCCATATCAGCCCCTTGGCAAGCAGAACCGTGCTGGACGTAGGTTGCGGCAGCGGCTATCACATGTGGCGCATGTATGGTGAAGGCGCCAAAATGGTTGTCGGTGTCGACCCCTCTTCACTGTTTTTATGCCAGTTTGAAGCGGTCAAACGCCTGGCCGGCGGGACTCTGCCGGTACATCTGCTGCCTTTGGGTATAGAAGAGCTGCCGCCACTGGACGCCTTCGATACTGTGTTCTCCATGGGAGTGCTGTACCACAGGCGCTCACCAATTGACCACTTGTTGCAGTTGCGTGATCAATTGCGAACCGGAGGTGAACTCGTGTTGGAGACTTTGGTCATAGAAGGTGATGAAAATGCCGTACTGCTGCCACGGGATAGATATGGAAAGATGAATAATGTATGGTTTATTCCGTCCGTTGCCGCGTTGCAACTCTGGCTTGAGAAGTGCGATTTTCGTGAGGTTCGCTGTGTCGATCTTGATGTCACTTCACTGGCCGAGCAACGCTCCACGCCCTGGATGCGCAACGAATCTCTGGTGGATTACCTCGATCCGACCGACATCAATTTGACAGTGGAAGGTTACCCCGCCCCCAAACGGGCAACCTTTATCGCGATTAAGTAAGTCGAGTTCACCGAACCCTATATAAAAGTGACGCAATCTGGAAAACAGAATACAGGAAGCACTATGTTGAAACAGACGATTTCAATCGCCGTCATGGCCTCCATGGCAACACTTGCCGGCGGCTGCGCCAGCACTCAGGAAGTGGCAAATGCCCCGGTGCCGGTCGACGCCCAGACCTTGCAGTCCAACCTCGCCTCTCAGGAAGCCAGCATAGTCAATGTGATTGCTCAGGCTCAGAATCAACAGCAACAGCATCTGGATGCCCTGAATACTCAGCTTCAGAGTTTACAACAGCAGATGAAGAAACTGCAGCAGCCCCCGAAGGAAACCATCAAGGAAGTACAGGTGCCTGCGCCCTGCGAAGCTTCACCTATTGGCGACAAATATATTCTCGGTGAAGTCGAAAGCGTCTTTATCGATGAGCTGAATGCCAGTTTCGATACCCGTATCGATACCGGTGCCGAATCCTCTTCACTCGATGCCCGCAACATTATTCTGTTTGAGCGTGATGGCGCCCAGTGGGTTAGATTCGATGTGATGATCAATGGCGCGGATGCGCCGGGAAAAACTTTCGAATCCAAGGTGGTACGTTTTGTCCGTATCAAGCAAGATGCCGATGAAAAAGACGATCGCCGTCCAGTGATCCACGCCCACCTCAAAATAGGCAAATATGCCGCCGAAACCGATCTTAACCTTACCGACCGCAGTCACCTCGAATATCCTTTGCTGCTCGGCCGCAAGTTTATGAAAGACATAGCCGTTGTCGACGTAGGCCAAGCTTACCTGCACGGCAAAGCCAAAGACTTAGTGATTTCGAGCCATAAATAGGAGCGGTAATGCATTCACGGAAACCTTTCTACCTGGTGGTAGCTCTGCTGTTTATTGTTGGGCTCAGCGCCAGTATTTATCGTGGTATTGAACACAATGTGCCCTTCCTGCCCGGTGAGCAGGTACAAAGTTGGGCTGTCGATGCCAAAGTCAGTTTTCAGGGTACGGGTGGCCCGGCAGAAGTCTCTTTCTCCCTGCCACAGGATCCGGCATTTGAAGTCTTGATGGAAAATGCCACCTCCCCGGGTTATGGCCTGACTATCAGCAACAATGAACAGGGCCGCCGCGCGCTTTGGTCGATTCGTCAAGCCAATGGCCAACAGGACCTCTACTACAAGGTCACCCTGATCCCCACAGGCCGTGAAATACTCAAGGCTCAGGAAGAACCTCTGCCTCCGGCACCTTATATCTGGTCTGCGACCGAGAAAGCCGCCGCCGAGCAGGTGATGGACGAAGCCTGGGCTCGCAGTGCCGGTAACCTTTCTTTTGCCCGTGAGATCATGCGCGCCATTGCCGGCCGTGATCGCAGTCAAAACATAGAGCTGCTGCTTTCGGCCAACTCACCCACCAAGCTGTTTGTCCATATGCTCAATAGCCGCGGTATTCCAACTCAGGAAGTCAATGGTCTGTATCTGGAAGATCAGCGCCGTCGGCAGCAACTTTCTCCCTTTGTCGAAGTCTATCAGGACGGTAAATGGCATCTGTTCGATCTGGTCAAAGGCACAGAGGGCCGTCCGGAAAACATGGTACTGTGGGAGCGCAGCGGTAAATCGGTATTGGACGTTCTGGGTGGCAGCAACTCCCAGGTCAACTTCTCCATGCTGAAAGACACACGTTCAGCCCTGGCGACCTCCATAGACATGATGGCCAAAAACAACGCCATCGACTTTTCCCTCTATCAACTGCCGCTGGAAGAACAGAGTCTGTTCAAGGGTATTTTGCTGATCCCCATCGGAGTGCTGATGGTGGTATTCCTTAGGGTTATCATAGGCATCAAGACTTCAGGTACCTTTATGCCTGTGCTTATTGCCCTGGCCTTTATCCAAACCACACTGCTGACCGGCCTGATAGGTTTCCTGCTGATTGTGGCCTTTGGCTTGATGATCCGCTCCTATCTATCGCATCTGAACCTGTTGCTGATTTCGCGAATATCGGCGGTGATCATAGTGGTGATAGGCATCATAGGCCTGTTTACCCTGCTGTCGTACAAGTTTGGGCTCAGTGAAGGCCTGACTATCACCTTCTTCCCGATGATCATTCTCGCCTGGACCATTGAACGTATGTCTATCCTCTGGGAAGAGGAAGGCGCCAAAGAGGTGATGGTGCAAGGTGGAGGTTCACTTCTGGTAGCCACTCTGGCTTATCTGGCCATGAGCGCCACCTGGGTACAGCACTGGGTGTTCAACTTCCTGGGTATTCATTTGGTGATCCTGGCGCTGGTGCTGCTGATGGGTCAGTACACGGGTTATCGACTGCTGGAGCTCAAGCGCTTCAAGCCACTGGCAGGAGAATAAGATGAATTTTGCCTGGCCATGGCAGCTACGCCGCGCTGGCGTGCTGAATATGAACAAGCGCAATATCGACTATATTGGCCGCTACAATCCGCGCAAGTTTTACAAACGGGTGGACGACAAGCTCACCACCAAGCAACTTGCGCTTGCCAATGATATTGCCGTACCCGATCTGATAGGCGTGGTGCGCGAGCAACACGGTATCAATAGCATTCCCGAACAAGTAAAAGATCGCAGCGGCTTTGTGATCAAACCCTCCAAAGGCTCGGGTGGCAAAGGGATCTTGGTGATCACCCATGTCGAGAATGGTCGCTTCTATAAGCCCAATGGCAATGAAGTCACCCCGAGCGAGGTCGATCGCCACGTTTCCAATATCCTCAGCGGCCTGTTCTCCCTCGGTGGCAAGCCGGATGTGGCCATTATTGAGGGCTTGATTGAGTTCGATCCCGTATTCGATGGCTTCAGCTATGAAGGGGTTCCGGATATCCGCCTGATAGTGTTCAAGGGTTTTCCTGTGATGGGAATGCTCAGGTTGTCCACCGCCGCTTCCGATGGCAAGGCCAACCTGCACCAGGGCGCGGTTGGTGTCGGCTTGGATATCGCCACCGGCCGCGGTCTGCATGCGGTGCAGTTTGACTGCCCGGTCGATTTGCATCCGGACACGGGGCGTAACCTGATTGAAATCGAGGTGCCCCACTGGGATACCTTGCTGCACACGGCCTCGAGCGCCTATGAAATGTGCGAACTGGGTTATCTGGGAACCGATATGGTACTGGATCAAAACAAGGGACCACTGCTGCTGGAGCTCAACGCCCGTCCCGGGCTTGCCATCCAGATAGCCAATGGCATGGGGATATTGCCAAGGCTGCAGCATGTGGAAAGAATGACGGGCAAACCCATGTCAGTGGAAGAACGGGTCGCTTATGCCAAGAAGCACTTTGCCAGCCGCTAACTCCGGCCTGAGTCCGTCTCGCCTCAAGTCCAGGCTGCCATTGTCGGTGTTGGCGTCGCTGCTGGCATCGACTGTGGCCTCGGGCATTTCCCCTGCCCTGGCCGCGCCTGATGCCGTCCCCTTGCTGACGGCCCAATGTGTCGAATACAGCAGCAATTTTCAACCTGAATTTCAGGATCTGCAGTTGCTGGAGCGGCAAACCCTCGGGCTGCACAATATCAATGACCGCCTCGGTTATTATCGGAGTTTTCCCCTGTCAGCGGCGCAGCATGAGCTGCTGTTGCAGTGTCAGTTGAAACTAGCCGACACCATGGATAGATTCCTGAGCGAACCGGCGCTGATAAGCCTGACATCCGAACTGAACCAGGATGATGAGCCACAACTTCAGGCATTGGCCCAGAGGTTGGACTGGTTGATGCAACAACATCTGGGCATAGAGGAAAAGGCCCGTCTTCATGGCGCCCAGGCCAGCATTCGCCAGGGAATGCGCAGTGACGATCTCAAGCTGGAGTTGGGACAATGTGCCCTGCCCGGCATGCAACAGGCTCTCAATCCCGAAGATAATTCAGCGGAGCAGGAAGCCGCTCAATCAGCCCAAAAGCCCGGCTTTTTTGCAGTCAATATCGCCTCTTACTTGATGCAACAGGCCGATGGTGATTGTCGCGCCAAGGTTTGGCGCACTTATCAGGGACGCGCCAGATTACGCAATCAACTGCCGCTGTCATCCGTTTTTGCCCTGAGACAGGAGCAAGCCAAGGCGCATGGTTACCCGAGCTACAGTGATTTTATCCTCAGTTCCCAGTTGCTAAGCACGCCAAGCGATGTGGCCAAATTTCTCGATATCAGCACTCAAAAACTGGATTACGCCCCTTGGGATCTGGGCCGCAAGTTACAGCAGGCCCAGTCAACCGAAATAGTCGCGCTCAAAGACTCTGAAGTACTAAAAGCCCTGTTTGACCATCTCAAACCGCTGGGATTAACCACAGAGCAGATTAACGACGACTGGCTCAGGGTGTATCACCATGGTCGGCTGCTGGGTGAACTTCTTATCAGCGAAGGCAAACACAACCGCCATAAAATGCTGCGCCGCGCCGTTGTCGGCCAACAAACCGGCCAGAGCGAGCTGGTGCTTAAGCCTCAGCAACTTAGGCTCAAAGATTATCAGACCGCAGTTTCTTCCCTGAGCGCCGCCATAGCCCAACTCAGTGGCGGCGGTCGTTACTATCTCAATAACAGTCTGGAGTTGCCTCAGGATGGCGCCGGAGTGGGCAAAGCCTGGCTTGAACGCTATCTGAGCGGTGCCTTTACATTTTCACTCAAGCCGGCTCCCGGCTCGCGCGAACAACTGGCCGAAGAATACCAGCAGCAGCTCAAGGTGTTTCGTGCCAAAGTGGCCCTCGCCAGCTTTGAAGCCTTTGGCAACAGCCAATACCCACAGCTGCACAAGGCGTTTGAAGCCAGTTTTAATGGCTCCTGGCCCGAAGTCAGTGATTATAGCTACAGCTTTGGCGCCATCAGCGATCAGGGGCCGCTCTATTATCTCGGGCTCTGGCAACAACAGCTTGCCAAAGCCATAGATGTTCACACCCGGGGCTGCAACCCGGCGCAACTATTTGATCTCTTGCTGGTCAACGAATCAGCCCAACCTATGGTCGCCCGTTTGCAAAGCCTGTTTGGCGCTGCCGATGCGGCCACACTCATCCGGAGGATACGCGATGCCAATACTCAAGAGAACCGGTCAACTGACACTTGCCCTCTGCCTGGGAGTGATGAGCAGTACCCTGGCCGCCAAGAGCCAGCCCAGCGCTGACGAGGTTTATCAACGCATTCAGCAGAATCTGGAGCAGCATCTCTACCAGTTGCCACCCAGGGTGCAGGGCCATTACGGGATCCGTCTCTATCGGATGACAGGTGACGAGCAGTACGCCAACGCCGCCTTGGTGGATCTGTTTGCGGTTACTGAAGCGCAAAGTTTCTATGCCTGCCAACTGGACGACCCTGATTTTGTCAAAAGTGAATCGCTCAAGGCGATATCCCAACTGGGCAATGGCCCCAGGGCCAAGGCACGCAAAAAAGCGCTCAAACCCTTCCCCGAATTTCTGTTTTATACCGATGTGCTGCTGCGCTACGCCAGTCGCATAGATGAATTGGGATTTACCGGGCCCTGTCACGACAAGTTGCTCAAAGGGCTCAAGAGTACAGATCTGCAGCACGGCCTGACCGACGAAGCCATGATTGAAGCCTGGGCGGCGCAGCTGATCAATTATGTTTACTGGGCCAAGCAGCTTGGCGTTGGCGATTACCTGGAAGACTACAAAGCCGCCTTCAAACGTGTCTACCCGGATGCCGAGGATGGCAAGCTCAGTAAGGCACAATATCGCAATAAGCTCTATGGCCTGACTCACTTTATCTTCGCCGCCAGTGAATACTATCAGCACCCGGTAGATGCCAAGGAGTTCGCCTGGATCCTCGACTACTTCGAAGCCAACCGCGAGCGGATCCTCAGTGATGCCACCAACGATATTATTGCCGAAGTAGGAATAAGCTATCTGCTCGCCGGCAAGGGCAAAGATCATCCCATGGTGAAAGCCACCCAGGCACACATCATCAAGTCCTTCGATCCTGAGGTAGACTTTATTCGCTCCCCCAAAGGCAACCCGGCGCTGGCCCTGGGTGAACACCGTAATGTGCTGGCGATGATGCTGCTCAAATGGCCGGAAAAACTGCATAAAGGCCCCTATTTGAGTGAGCTCAAGGCGACCCGAAAATACCTGCCGATGCAGGTGACGCCACTCGAGTCAGTCAAACAGGCGACCAAGTCGACGAAAAAGGCTAAATAGTTTGAAAAACTGGCAGTTTCCACCCATGATAGGCCGAAATCTGACGAGTTTTTAGAAAATGAACAGACCCAAGTCCACATTGGAACAGTGGCGGATCCTGCAGGCCGTCGTCGACTTCGGTGGTTACGCCCAGGCCGCCGAGCAGCTCAACAAGAGCCAGTCATCCCTCAACCATGCTGTGGCCAAGCTGCAGCATCAGTTGGGGATCCAACTCCTCGAAGTGCGTGGCCGCAAGGCCTATCTGACCGAATGCGGCGAAGTACTGCTTCGTCGCTCTCGTCACGTCACTCAGGCTGTGGGGGAATTGGAGCAGCTCGCCAGCAATCTGGAACAGGGGTGGGAGCCGAGTCTGAGCATCGCCAGGGAGTTGGTCTACCCCATGGAAACCCTGACCGAGGCGCTGGCCGCCTTTCTGCCCCAGAGCCGCGGAACCCGGGTCACAGTGCGGGACACAGTGATCAGCGGTACCCAGGAGATGATCAAAAACCATCAGGTGGATATTGCGATTTGCGGTACCCCGCCCATGGGGTATATCTCAGAGCCCCTTTGCGACTTGGACTTCTACCTGCTCTGCCACCCTTCCCATCCGCTGGCGGCTCAAGTGGAAATTGAAGACGACAGAGTGCTGGCCCAGCATCTGCAAATTGTGATCAAAGATACCGGCGTCAATAGTCAGCAGGAAATCGGCTGGCTCAAGGCCGAGCAGCGCTGGACCGTCAGCAACTTCCACGAAGCCAAGGTGATCCTGGCCAAAGGCATAGGTTTTTGCTGGATCCCGGCGCATCTGGTCAAGCAGGAGCTGGAAAATGGAGAATTGGTACGCCTCAGTCTCAAAGGTTCCAGCAGCCGCAAGATACTGCTCAGTCTGGTGGTGCCACAGAGAGACAAACAGGGCCCGGCCTGTAAGCTGCTGGAATCACTGATCCTGGCTCAACATAAATCTGGCTCAGTATAAATCTGAGCTCATTATAAATAGTGAAAAACGGAGCAACTTCATATTTACCCTGTGTCCCTATGGTATGACGTCACGAATATCAGTTAGAAAAAGACTCGAACAGCCCCTGGAGAGCACTATAATGCTTGTTTTTCACACAGTATTATTGAGGTTTTGACAAAAACCTCGGAAATTTGAAGATAATCTTGCGTATTATTTCTGAAAAATCACAGAAAATATCATTAAATTCATATAGATATAAAACACTGTTGGTAGATAATAGGTTTGGAAACCACGCATACGCGTATAGCTGCAAGGGATATTTTGGCTAAACTCTATTATATCTAACTAATAAAAAAGATAGCTATGCGCGTTTTCACTCCTCCGAGGGTTAGAACACGCATGCACACTAAACAGCTGTTAGTTTTAAAAGGAATTTATGAGCAATCACACAACAACATGCATACCTGTAAATGATGAATATGCTGCTTTGGTTGGCAAGGCCGTATATGTATTCTCATACTACGAATCGACTATTATCCAAATAGCTGAAAAACTCGAACCCGGTTTTCTTAACGAGTATTGTCGTGTAAACAATATGACATCTGGCGCGGTTAAGCATAGGTTCAAAATTGCAATTCAAAAGCCATCGATTCAAATAACAACCAATCAAGTCAAACAACTTATGGCTTGTTATAAAACGTTCTCTGACTTAATCGTTCGCCGGAATGCTTTAGTTCACGCTCACCCAATAACTGCTACTGATGGTTCGCAGATACTTGCGTATCAAGCTCACACCGATAAACCAATTGCAGATATTCAGTGGCCTGCTTCGGAAATAGAAAGCATAATCGCTGATATTGATTCAGCCGCAATTGAGGCAGGACAACTTTTTGAGCAACTGTAAAAATAAAACTAACAAGTTTAGTCAGTACCGCCCAAGGAAACCTTGGGTAAGAGAATATGGAAAGAATATAGGAAAGAGTATGGACACCCAGCGATAATGGCACGGAAGCCCCCCCGACTATGCTTTGTTTAAGCATTTAACAAGGAGGTTATTGTGCCGCGCCCTCGCCGAACTCAAATTAGTCTTGAAGATACGCCTTACTATCACTGCTGCAGCCGAGTGGTACGGCGTGGCTTTCTGACTACAAGGATATCTTTTGTCAAATCACCTAACTGTGCTTGAACGCAGACAGAAAGAAGGTTAGGTTATTGTTTTATAATGGGTGGCTTGATTTTTTCACGATCTTTGTTATCAAACATTTTAGCCAACTATAATTTTCCGCTTAATGCGGCGTTAGGCAAGCATATGGTAAAACTCGTTGATTCTTCTCGCTGGGAACCCCTAATAGGTAGGCTATTCATTGCCTTTGGCAGCATTGAGCGAACCACCCACAAGTGTATCCGTGATTGGGCTGGTTCAAATATTCACAAACACTTTGTTCGCGCAGGGTTGTCTGCACGAATAGATCTTGCAATTGATCTCATCGCATCTCAAGAAGCGGAGAAAGCCACAAAAGACGCATATTGCAAGTCTCTTCAAAAAGCTAAACAGTTAGCAAAACACCGAAATCTTGTGGCCCATAATCCGCTTTGCCTTGTCTTTTTCCAAGATGAACTTGAAGACTCATTTCTTGAGGCGATTGCACACAGTACTGATGACAACAAACTCTTGTCATTCGATGAATTACTATCTGTTGTGGAAGAAGCTGAGCAACTTGCAGAAGATATTACCCATAATTTTGTAGCGTTCCGCTTTGAAAAACTAGATTTTGAATCTCTCAAAAGTTTTCCAAGCTTAGGAAAGCCACGAAATGCCAAGCAATGAGAATATGGCCCCCAGCATTAAGGTACTGAAGTCCCCTCCGACTATGCTTTGTTAAGCATTTAATAAGGAGGTTATTATGCCGCGCTCTCGCCGAACTCAAATTAGCCTTGAAGATACGTGAAGCACTAACGACTCTCATCCCGAATGCGCTGCGCCTGTTGCTGCTCAGCGGCTATCACATCGGCAACTGAACCCGACTCAAGCTGCAACTCGGCCTTGGGTGGACTGAAAGTCTGTTCATTCAAGGCATTTGACTGCTGTGCTATGGCGCCCATCAGACGAGACAGGCCTATGGGAAAGTTTGCAGAGTCGCCAGCCTTGGGATCAAAGGAAGGCGCGGACTTTTCAGCCGCCGAATCTGCGGCTCCCAACAGGTTTTGACTCAGCTCAGGCTTTGGTGCGGCGGCAAGTCTCTGGGTTCCAGCCTCTTCTCTTGCCTGGTTATATTTGCGCATCGCCTCGGCGGCGACCCGGATATCGGCCATGGAGGGATCGACAGGAGCCATCGCCGCCGCATAGACCTGTTTCATTTTCGCCATGGTCGCCAGCGGATCGCCGTTCACCACAGAGACATCTATCTGAACTTCACCTTCAACCGCGTAACGTTTGCCATCGGGTCCTTTCTCGAATTCAAATGCCGGTTGTCCGGCATGGATCCCACCGACTGCGGCATGAGCCTGTTCATGGGAACGTACTTGGGTATCGCGCTTCATCAGGGAGTCGATTTCCCGCTCAAGCGCCTGTTGCTCACGACTCTCTCGGTTCTGCTGCTGTTTCTGTTGTGCCTCATCCGGCTTGGGTTCGGCTTCGCTTGTACTATTCGGCTCCCCGGTTGACTGGCGAGCCGCCCTGTCGTCCCCTTCTTTTACTTCGCTGCCAGCCTGGCTTGATGAGCGACTCGAAGAGTTGCCGGAAGTGTTGTCAAAAGCCTGCTCTGCCCCACTCATAGAGTTGGCGGAAGTATTTGTGCCATTAAAAGCGGAAACCTCTGGCGCTTCTCCCGCTAAAGTTACTGGTGTCGCAGGGCCGCCGACAATGTCAGCCCCTTGGCTGGAAAAGGCAGATGCTTGAGTCGATGCCCCCGCGAGCGGCATCGATGCTTGAACCTCTCCATGCCAATGACCTGAGCTGGACAAGGCCGCGGCCCCAAGGGCTCCTTTAGTCAAACTGACAAGTGCTTCCCGCGGCGGCTTTACGGTTTGTGGCTCTGAATGTGGTGCAGCTGAACCTTGGAGCGGGCTTGAATTGACTGGGCTTGTATTGACTGAGCTTGTATTGATTGTGCTTTGATTTCCCGAGCTCAGGTTTATTGGGCTTGGCTTTACGCCACTTACCTGAGAGGGATTTTGACTGGCGGAGATTTTACCGACAGGGTTGGCGCTGATAGGCGATTGGTTTATGGAGCTGCCACTGCTTAAGTTGGCAATTGACGAGCTTGGCCGCCGGGACACGGCTGTTGCCGTCAGCCCCGCGCCGGCCAGCGCGCCAACCATATATTACACCTCGATATCTATGATACTGCCCAAGGTGTCGGATGCGCGTTCAATCACCTCTACTGAAGCTTGACCCTGGGCCTTGGATTCCAATGCCGATACCAATGCCGAGGTTTTGTCTGCCTCCTCAACCGGGCGGGCCGAATCGGCCTGCTGCGCAGGTGCCGGACGGGCGATATCCACTGTTGCCTGAGTCAGGCCGGACTGGGCGCTTTGCAGCCCTTGAACTCCCGCCGAAAAAGCCGATGGAATTTGCATGATTGCCCCTTGTCTGTATTGGACTGTGGATTTTCGTTCTGCGGCTAAAATCAGTTGCTACCATTTCAGCCACAGCTTTGAACAATTATTGGCCAATTCAGCGCAAATGTACAGCCCGAAAGGTTTATGTCCCTTGATGGGTTTCCGCAAAAGAGGCGCCTGCGAGCCAACTCGCGTCCCAATCTTTCCACACAGGTTGCATGCCTTGTGCTCGAATGGCGCTGACCACCTCAGGGACTGTGCGCTCATCACTTATCTGGAACTGATCCAGCTGCAACTTGGGATTGCTGTAACCACCTGGCTCTGTTGAGCTGGCAGCACTCACATGGGTGATCCCAAGAGGCAATAGATTATCCCTGAGTGAGGCGCTCTCCCGGGTAGAGAGACTCAACTCCAGCGCCGGGCTGAACAAGCGCATGGCGCAGATAAGCTGTACCAATCCGGCATCATCCAGGGTAACAGCCGGCGTTACTCCGCCAACGCAAGGCCTGAGCCTTGGCAGCGACACGCTGAAGCGGCTACGCCAGTACTTTTGCTGCAAATAGTCCAGGTGCAATCCCATCAGTGCCGAGTCCAGACGCCAATCATCCAGCCCGAGCAAGACCCCCAGGCCTATCTTATCGACCCCGGCCCTGGCGGCTCTGTCCGGTGTATTGAGCCTGAAACCAAAGTCCTTTTTATTGCCTCTGAGATGATGGCGGTCATAGGTGGCGGGCTGATAGGTCTCCTGATATACCATCACGGCATCCAGCCCCTCATCAACCAGGCGCCGATAACCCGCTTCGGCGAGGGGCTGCACTTCAATCGCCAGGTAGCTAAAGTCCTGCTTGAGTCTCAAAAGCGCCTGGGCAAAATAATCCAGACCTACCTTGGTTTCATGTTCCCCGGAAACCAGCAACACAGAATCAAAGCCGCGCTGCTTGAGAATGGCAATTTCAGCATCCAGTTCGGCCTGGCTTAGGGTCTTGCGGCGAATTTTATTGCTCATGCTGAAACCGCAGTAGTCGCAATCATTGGCGCATAGATTGGAAACATAGAGCGGCGCATAGAGACCTATGTTGGCGCCGAACTTCTTGCGGGTGAGCGCAGCAGAGAGCTGCGCCATAGGCTCGAGAAATTCCCGGGCCGCCGGTGACAAGAGAATGGGCAAGGCCGAGGGATTGTGCGCTATCGTCTCGGGCCGCGCCAGACAACGCTCCACCTCAGCGGCGCTGACACTGGCAATAGCAAGGCGCAGTAGATCTCTGTCGATAGCGGTAAAACGCTCGAGAAAATCAGCCATGGTTGTCTCCCAGATTGAGAAACCCGGTCAGCGGACTGGTGTTTTGGGCCCGATTGCTGATAGTCCCGAGTCCGGCAAGATAGGCCGATCGCCCGGCGCGCACCGCATCTTTGAAGCAGCCCGCCATGGTCACGGGATCCAAGCTGGAGGCGATGGCAGTATTAACCAGCACGGCATCGGCGCCCAACTCCATCGCCCGCATCGCCTGAGACGGCGCGCCGATCCCGGCATCCACCACCACAGGTACATTGGCCTGCTCTATGATGATCTTCAAAAAGGGTTCTGTGGCCAGCCCCTGATTGGAACCTATGGGACTGCCAAGCGGCATCACGGCGGCGCAGCCTACCTCTTCGAGGCGCAAGCACAACACGGGATCGGCATGCACATAAGGCAGTACGGTAAAGCCTTCGGCGCACAAGACCCGGGCCGCTTCCAGTGTTTCTACCGGATCCGGCAATAGATAACGGGGATCCGGGTGGATCTCCAGCTTCAAGAGTTGGGTGCCCAGCATCTCCCGCGCCAGCTCGGCGGCAAAAATCGCCTCCCTGGCATTGCGGGCCCCGGCTGTATTGGGCAGCAACTGCACGCCGCGCTCTTTGAGCGGTGCCAGCAATTCATCGCTGCCCTGGTTAAAATCGAGCCGCTTCATCGCCACAGT
The DNA here is from genome assembly GCF_000518445.1 of Shewanella sp. 38A_GOM-205m. Classification (NCBI taxonomy): domain Bacteria; kingdom Pseudomonadati; phylum Pseudomonadota; class Gammaproteobacteria; order Alteromonadales; family Shewanellaceae; genus Shewanella; species Shewanella sp. 38A_GOM-205m. The sequence continues at coordinate 66,043 of NZ_JADP01000002.1, forward strand.
GACCAACTCGGCGCCGCTGGCCACGAGCGAGCGTTGCATCAGCTCTGCCGAAGCAAACTTGCCGGTGCCGCCAAACAGCCTGGATTGAAACTCAAACTCGCCAATTTGCAACATATCTCAACCCCCTGCAACGGCGGAAAACAGCTCGAGGCTGTCTCCGTTTTGACATTCAAGCACTGGCCACTGAGATCTGGGCACTACGGCGCCATTACGCACCAGCGCCACGCTGCCAGGCGCTATATCACACCATTCGAGCAGCTGTAACAGTGTCATCGCCTCAGGCAACTCTTTGACTTGATTGTTTATCTTAATTTGCATCACGATTCTCCTCACGGCTAAGCTCAGAACGCCCTTTCATAAATTGAGCTTCGGTTTGATTTCCAGCCTGAGATTGGGTTTGACAGCAAAGACATGCCGGGTCGGCGCAAAGCGCAGCCTCACGCACGCTTAAGGTTCGGCAATCCAAGCTGATGAGGCGTCCCAGGGTGCTGCGCTCTCCAAGCAGGGTATTGATGGCTGCCAGCGACTGCATCGCCGCCAGGGTTTGCACCGCCGGGCCCAGCACCCCCATGTCGCGACAGCGCCCCGAGCCTGTGCTATCCCGCGGGAACAGGCATTCATAACAGCCCGCCTCGGGGTTAAGCCAAGGGGCGGTATGACACAGCAGGCCGGAATCGGCGCTGATCGCCGCCGCAATCAACTCTTTGCCCAGCTTCACACAGGCTTGGTTAAGGTTATGACGGCAAAGGAAATTGTCGCTGGCATCCAATACCAGTGACGCCTCACTAATAAGCTCCGCGCTCTTGGGGCCAAATAGCTTGGGGTCAATCTCAATCAGGCAGTTTGGATAATCGCGCCCTAGCTTTCCCTTGGCCACGTCGACCTTCAAACGGCCTATATCCTGCTCGTTGTAGAGCAGTTGCCTCGGCAGATTACCCAGCTCGACAATATCGGGATCGATAAGAATGAGACGCCCTACTCCGGCGGCGGCCAAAGAGTGCGCCAAATGATGACCAAGGCCTCCGAGCCCCACTATGGCGACCGTCTTGGCCCGTAAGGCGAGCTGCCCCGCTTCTGAGACTCTGGGCAGCAGCAACTGACTGCCGTAACGGATAAAGTCGCGGTCGCTCAGCCCGGCACAGTCCTGAACCCCAGCACAGTCCTGAACTCCAGTATTTTCCTGCTCAGCTGCACCTTCCTGAACCCCGACATCGTCCTGAAGCCCGGCATTTTGCTGAGCATAGCTAATCCCGCTTGCAATCGGGGCTGCTCGCCCTAACCAGCTTTGTGTCAGGCGCCTGAAGGCCGTTACCGGTTCGGCGGCCTCGGTAATGGCCCGCACCACGGCGACATTGGCCACACCGGTATGCTTGACGGCATCGAGGTTATGCTCGTCAATGCCGCCAATGGCGAGCGTCGGCAGCAAGGAGCCGAAAGTTTCGCTGTAGGCGCCAAGGCGCGCCAGTCCCTGGGGCAGAGATGGCATTACTTTGGTCTTGGTGGCAAAGATATGTCCGAGGGCCAGATAACTGGGCCTGTGGCGCAATGCAAGCAGCGCCTCGAAATAACCATGACTGGATAACCCCAGCGCCAGACCGGCCCCTTGGATGGCCTCAAGGGATGCCTGGCTGAGATCCTCCTGGCCCAAATGCACACCAAAGGCGCCGTGGGCAATGGCCTGTTGCCAGTGATCATTGATAAAGACCCGCGCCTGGTATTGGCGCCCGAGCGCGATGGCGCGAATGATCGCCTGCTCGGCGCTCGAGCCGGGCAGCACTTCCTGCTTGAGACGCAATTGAATGGTGCGGCAACCTGCCTTGAGTAAGGCTTCCAGCAATTCGACATCGGCCACGACCGGGTAGATACCTAAATTATGAGGCAGTGTTTTAAAGCCTTCAGCACTAACGCCTTTAACACCAACGCCTTTAGCACTAACAGCATCAGCAGAGGTTGGCGCTGCAAGCCAAGGGGCGCCGAGCACCTGGGCTGGGTTGGCCCAGGGATAATCCTCCAGCGGCCAGATGACAGGCATAAACCCGGCGGCCAGACAAGCCCCGGGCCGACCTAAGGGGCCGGGACCACGGCCTACCCGATAGCTCTGCGCCAAGGCGCCATTGATATAGGCCTTGGCCAGGATTAGGGCATCGGGCAAGATCCAGTCGTGGGCCAGAAATGCCGCTATGGCACTGGATAACGTGCAGCCGCTGCCATGGTTATTACTGGATGCTTGCCTTGGGCTCGCCAACACAAACCCCTGCCGTTGATGCAACCCGGAGCTGTGAGGCAAGTCTTTAAAAAGCAGTAAGTCTTCTGCCAGGCCGCGCGCGATCCCCGCCTCGAAATCCCCGCCCTTGGCCAAGAGATGGCAAGGCAGTTCGTTTGCCAGGCAAGTTGCCGCATCTTGCCAGGAAGGAAAGTCATGAATATCGCTGTGACTCAGCAACGCCAGCTCGTGAATATTCGGGGTCAGCACAGTGGAGAGCGCCGCCAGCGGCCGGTAATCGAGCCGCGCTGCGCCCGTTGCAGTGCTCTTTGAGAGTGCATCGCCGCAACTGGCCACCATGACAGGGTCGACCACCAAAGGAACATCAGGCAGGTGCCGAGCCAACCAGTCACAAAGCAGCTGCAACTGCGCTTGATTGGCGAGCAAACCGATTTTTATCGCCTTGGGCGGCAAGTCACCGAGCAGAGCATTGAGCTGCGCCAGCAACATCTCCTCGCTCACCGCCTCGGTTAGCGTCACTGCCACACTGCTCTGGGCGGTCAAAGTGGTGATGACAGAGCAGCCATGACAGCCAAGATTACTGAAGGTGGCCAGATCGGCCTGGATACCGGCGCCGCCGCCACTGTCTGAGCCGGCTATGCTCCAGACTATCGGCCTTTTATCAGCCGCCATTTCAGGCTTCCTCTTCATAGCGTGCAGCCTCTGGCTCGGACTTGGGTTTGGGATTGGACTCGGGTTTTGGATTGGACAAGGACTTTTCGCTTGCTGTAGCCGGATGATACAGGGCGCTGCCACCGGCCTTGAACTGCGCCGACATCCGCGCCATCCCCGCCTCGGCATCCAGTACTTCCAGCGGCTGTGCCATCAGTTCTTCTGCCTGCACTGGCTCGGTTTGGCGCTCTGCCGAGTCTGTCCCTGACGAATCCCCCGAAGCCACCTGAGACGTAACCAAAGACGCTGCATAGTCGCGTACATCCTGGGTGATTTTCATCGAGCAGAACTTGGGGCCGCACATGGAGCAAAAATGCGCCACCTTGGCAGACTCCTGAGGCAGGGATTCATCGTGGAACGCCCGGGCGGTATCGGGATCCAACCCCAGGTTGTATTGATCTTCCCAGCGAAACTCGAATCTGGCCTTGGACAACGCATTGTCGCGCAGCTGGGCGCCTGGATGTCCCTTGGCGACATCGGCGGCATGTGCCGCAATTTTGTATGCAATAAGCCCTTGTTTAACATCCTCTTTGTTTGGCAAGCCCAGATGCTCCTTGGGAGTCACATAACAGAGCATGGCGCAGCCGTACCAGGCAATCATCGCCGCGCCTATGCCAGAGGTGAAATGATCGTAGCCGGGCGCAATATCCGTGGTCTGGGGCCCCAAGGTGTAGAAAGGCGCCTCATCACAGTACTCAAGCTGCTTGTCCATATTCTCCTTGATCAGCTGCATCGGAATATGGCCCGGCCCTTCGATTATGGTCTGCACATCGTATTCCCAGGCGATTTTCACCAGTTCACCCAAGGTTTCCAGCTCGGCAAACTGAGCCTCGTCGTTGGCATCGGCAATCGAGCCGGGGCGCATGCCGTCACCGAGCGACAGTGACACATCATAGGCGGCGCAAAGCTCACAGATGTCGCGGAAATGGCTGTAGAGGAAGTTTTCCTTATGATGGCTCAGGCACCACTTTGCCATAATGGAGCCGCCGCGGGATACCATGCCGGTCACCCGATTGGCCGTCATGGGCACATAGCGCAGCAAGACCCCGGCATGAATGGTGAAGTAATCCACTCCTTGTTCGGCCTGCTCTATCAGGGTGTCGCGAAACACTTCCCAGCTGAGATCTTCGGCAATGCCGTTGACCTTTTCCAGCGCCTGATAGATGGGCACGGTACCTATGGGCACAGGCGAGTTGCGTACTATCCATTCACGGGTTTCGTGGATATAACGGCCGGTGGACAGATCCATTACCGTATCGGCGCCCCAACGGGTGGCCCACACCAGTTTTTCCACCTCTTCCTCGATGGAAGAGGTCACCGCCGAATTACCGATATTGGCGTTGACCTTCACCAAAAAGTTGCGGCCGATAATCATAGGCTCAGCTTCCGGATGGTTGATGTTGGCGGGAATAATGGCGCGGCCACGGGCCACTTCGCTGCGAACAAACTCAGGGGTTATCGGCGTGGCAACTATAGCGCCAAAGGCTTCTCCTTTGGCTTTGCGGGCCAGTTGCGGATCTTTGGCAAGCGCTTCGTTGGCCCGGGCCATATTTTCACGAATGGCGATATATTCCATTTCAGGAGTGATAATGCCGGCGCGGGCGTAATGCAATTGGGTCACCCGCTTACCCGGCTTGGCCCGGCGCGGTTTGGGCAAAGCGTCGAATCTCAAATGATCCAGCCCTTCATCCGCCAGCCTCTGCTGGGTAAAACTGGAGCTGACCGAAGTCAGCTCTTGCGTATCATCACGCTCTAAGATCCAGCCCTGGCGCAGTTTATCCAGGCCCTGGCGCACATTGATAGCCGCGTTGGGATCTGAATAAGGGCCGGCACAATCATAAACACGTACGGCGGGATTGGGTTCAAATTGCTCACTGCCATCTTGGGTTGGTATTCGGGTGTCTGTCTGCCTGATTTGGCGCATGGCAACCTGAATATCGGCCCGGGAGCCCTGAACAAACAGCTTCTGTGAATTGGGATGCTGCAAGGGTTTAAGGTTATCGATAAAGGCCTGGGCGGCCTCACGGGTTTGACGACGATTGGATTGACGATTTGACATAAGCAAGCTCACTCTTTTGGAAAATGAAATTGCTTGTCAGGAGAGTTGAATAATAAGCGGCGCAAGCTGACTGGTTAAACTCCTTGATTTGGAGTCCTCCTCCGGCGGTGTTGGCAGACTGACCTCGTGGTTTCAGGTCAGTTCAATGTCCGCTTGAGAAGCCAGATATCGCCTCGGCTCTTTTAGCCTTTGGCATAGATTTTTGCTCGCAGTGGCTGCGGTAATGCTGCAGCTGAATGCTTGTTTCCTTCGCAGGTGCTAGCCTGATCAGGTTCAACGGATCCCGAATAAACGGTCTCAGCCCAGAGGGCACTCCGACAAGATTGCTGCCGAGTATAAGCACAAGCCGAAGCGGGAAACAAGCCCAATAACAAAACTCGCCGCAGGTTCAAACCTATTAAAATCACAATTTAATTATTTGAATTAAATGAAAATACTCGCAAAAATTGAACAAAAAATTTATTTCAAGTCAAATAAATTGATTGCAAAACTCACTTACCAAGCCGCTTTAGACGGCTGGCCACCGCCTCCTTGAGCGCTTTTTCCATCTCTGTCTGACCGCACTTAAATGGAAAACCCAAGTTTTCGGCATAGGGATTGAGTGGAGTCGGCACCTTGACGACTCGATAGCAGGTATCACCATCCTTGACGATACGGTTAGGGTCGAGCGGCAGATCCAGACTGGCCACTTTATTGAAATCATCGGCGTCATTGACCCAAAGCACCTCCATCTCCCCATCCATTTCACTGAGGCTCTTGCGTCCCGTGGCCTTATCCGCATATTGCTGTGATAACTGCTGCAGCGCCTGCTGTTGAGAGTGTTGCAATACTTTTCGGGCAGACTTTAATGCGTTTGAACTGAAGTCCAGCTGAGCTTGCTCTGCCGGCTGCGGTCTAAAGTCATTTGCTCGCTCGGGCGCAGGTACGGCTGCATTTTTCGTTTCTTCAATGACTCTACCAATAGGCTTAACGCTTTGATCCCGAGTCTTGGGGATCCTTTGCTCTTTCTGGTCTTGAACAGCCACTTGTTCAGTCTCTTGCTCTGACTCTTCGGCGGCCTGTTTTTGTTGCTCAGCTTTTTGAACCTCTATCGCTTCCTTGGGCTGGGTTATTGCTTCTTCGGCCAAGGCTTCCGGCACTGGCGTTAACGGTTTTGGGCTGGGCTGACTGAAATACAGATAGGATTGCAGCGCCTTGGGTTTGGCAGGCTCTGTCACCACTCTTTGCCATTCGGCCTGCTGCCAAAACCAGGATATCCCCAGCAATAGTACTAAGTGCACGGCTCCCGCCGCAGTCCAACTGCTGAAGGCGTTGCCCTTTGCCTCACCATCCCCCTGCTCTGCTTTTTTAGCCATGCCAACTTGCGCCAGGCATTGGGGTTGAAACCCAAGCTGTTGACTAAAAGGCGATAGGGCAAAGAAAGGGGCAATCGAATGTGATTGAGAATGGCTTGGTTGGCAGGAACAGGGATTAATGATGTCATCCAGACCAAGCTCAAAGGCAGCATCCCTACCCGGGATGCTGATGCTCAAGCTTGCCATTGCCGCCGAGCTTTCGTCTCGGCTGGCAATAAACTTTTCTGGAAGAGAAGGCATAAGCCGCTGATTTATCCGTCGCTGAATGTAAACTCAGTGTTAGAGAAAAACCCTCGGCAAAAAGTTCATTCCCTTGTTTGAAAAGCAATTTACGCTACAAGCTCAAGTCTACGGCTTCAAGCAAAACAAGTAAAACCCTTGTCGAATAAGATTGACGGAATCCTCTGAACAAAATAACCGTAAAAAGCGACTTGGAAGCCGGGCAACGAGTTGTTAAGGTGCAACATTAGACGTTTGCAAAAAATGCAGACGATACGGTTCAAAGAATAAATCCATCTCAGCGAACACCTGTACACTTTTATCTAGCCATGGCGCTACGGCGCTGTTAGACTCACTTTCAATGAGGTCGAACCAGAGAGTCAATCATGCCCAACAGCAAAACCCCAGCAGCCGAAGCCCAGTTCAATGGCCAGTTTTCCGCTGGATATAGTCTGAATGAAGAGATAGCCAATGCCGTCAGCCATGGTTTGGGGGTGATTGCCGGCATTCTGGGATTGATGCTGATGTTGCTCAAGGGCTGGCATTCGCTGGATGCCATTCAGTTAACAGGTGTAACCATCTATGGCGGCAGTATTATCCTGCTGTTCCTCTGCTCGACCCTGTATCACAGCATTCCTCACCCTGTGTGGAAACGGCGCCTCAAGATGCTGGATCACTGCGCCATCTATCTGTTAATCGCCGGAACCTATACCCCGCTGATGTTAATTACTTTGGCCGATGCCCAGGAAGAATGGGTGCTGATAGCCATCTGGTCGTTGGCATTGGGGGGAATAGTGTTCAAGAGCTGCTTTATTCACAGATTCAAGGCGCTGAGCCTGGTGCTGTATCTGGCCATGGGCTGGCTCTGCGTCGCCGTGTTGCCTGAGCTTATCGATAACCTGTCAACTGCCGGGTTCAACTTGCTGTTGGCCGGGGGGCTGAGCTATAGCTTAGGTGTGATCTTCTACGCTACCAAGGCGATCCCTTTCAATCATGCCATCTGGCATCTGTTTGTGTTGGGCGGCGCCGTTTGCCATTTCCTGTGTGTTTATCTGACGGTGATCTAACGCAGGCGGATAGACTTAACTCAGGCCGCCGTAGAGACGGCTTCCGGCTTGCTGTGCCAACTCTAGCGCAGCTAGGCCGGAGCTCTTATCTCAGCCTGCCATTGATTAAACTCACTGAGTAACCGCCTGGCGGCGATACTATAGTCTCCACCCAAGTTTTGCCAAACAGCCGCAATACATTCCAAGGTACATAACCCGCCCTGGCGCTGATTGCGCCGTAAGCGAAACGCCGAGCCCTGCTCTGCTTGCAGTTCGACTCTGGCAAGCGACTGCAGATAGGGGCTTTGGCGATACATCTTGCCGGCCTCCTGCCAGGTTGCATCGAGTATGACCAGCGAATTTAGCGGCTTCCCTAATTTCAGAGCAGCTTTCAGAGCAGTTTTCTGTGCGGCTTCCTGAGCAGTGTCTTGAGGCAATATTGCGCCCTGAGCCGGGCTTTGGTTTAGCTTTGAACTTTGGTTTGGAGTTGGGTTTAGGCTTAAGTTTGGGCTTTCATTTGCAGCTTGAGCTCGCGAAATACTTTCTTCAGAAGTACTTTCTTCGGTTTGCGGATAGAGTAAGGCGGTTCGCCCCAAAGACAAGTGCGCCATTAACCAAGCATCCGGGGCTTTACGCGCCCACAGTACCCGTTTACAGAGAGTCGGATAAGCATTAAGCGCCAGGGTGGCTGTGTTACTGGCTCGATTCAGCTCTCTTTCATGGGTCAGCAGGATTATTTTCACAGGCAGTTGCAGCTTAAAATGGGTTATCGGCTAATGGAAATCCCGCGAGTGTACCACCAGCGCGTGCATACTGCCCGAGATATCCTCCAGCCGACCGGCCAGCAGATGCAATACGCCGGACGAAAACTCCACGACCCCGCTCACCTTGAGGATCCTGGCGCTCAAATAAGCCTGTCTCTGGGCCCTAGCCGTATCACTCCATACCACCAGATTAACATTGCCGGTTTCATCTTCGAGGGTGATGAAGGTGACTCCACTGGCGGTGCCAGGCCTTTGCCTGCCGACCACCAGCCCCGCCACAGTCACATTCTGGCCATGACGACACTGCCACAAAGAGGCGGCGCTGTGACACTTGCCGAGTAACCCCTGCTCTCTGAGCAGTGCTAGAGGATGGCGCCCCAGAGTTAGCCCGGTACAGGCGTAGTCAGCCAGCAAGGCATCGACTTCGGTGACCTCAGGCAAGGCGGTTTCAAGGCGAAAATCGGCCTCGTCCGGCTGCTCAAACAAAGGCAAACTCTGCTGACGGGCGGCCAACTGCCACCTGATCTGATGGCGATCGCCCCCCAGGGTAGCAAAGGCATTGGCGCTGGCCAGCGCCTCCTGCTCACGCCTTGGCAGTGCCAGAGCCGCCAACTGCGACAAGTGATTAAAGCCCTCGCCCCGGCCCGCGACTATCTTGGCGGCGCTGTGCTCTGATAATCCCTTGACCAACCTGAACCCGAGGCGCAGTGCCAAGGAGCCATCGGTTTGTCGATCCAGTGTGCTGTGCCACTGACTGAGGTTGATGCAAACCGGCAACACCAGGCCGCCATGATGACGAAGATCCTGAATAAGCTGTGACGGGCTGTAAAAGCCCATGGGTTGACTGTTGAGTAAGGCGCAGCAAAACACCACCGGGTAATAGTGTTTGAGAAAGGCCGAAACATAGGCCAGGAGCGCAAAGCTGGCCGAATGAGACTCGGGAAAACCATATTCGCCGAAGCCGCGGATCTGGTTGAATATCTGCCTGGCAAAGGTGTCACTATAGCCTCGGGCCGTCATCCCCTGAAGCAACTTGTGTTCAAATTGCTCCAGCTCGCCACTGCGTTTCCAGCTGGCCATGGCGCGGCGCAGCTGATCGGCTTCCCCACCACTGAAACCGGCGGCGACCATGGCCAATTGGATCACCTGCTCCTGGAAAATGGGCACCCCCATAGTGCGTGACAACACGCCTTCCACCTCGGCCGAAGGAAAAGTGACCGGCTCGATTTTATCACGGCGGCGCAGAAAGGGATGCACCATGTCTCCTTGAATTGGACCCGGGCGCACTATGGCTATCTGTATTACCAGATCGTAATAACAGGCGGGTTTGAGCCTGGGCAGCATGCTGGTCTGGGCTCGCGACTCCACCTGAAACACCCCCATGCTGTCGCCCTGCTGCAACATACGATAGACGGCCAGATCTTCCCAGCGAATATCCGACATGGCAAAGGGACGAATGTGACGGGAGATCAACTCGAAACATTTGCGGATCGCGGTCAGCATTCCCAACGCCAATACATCGACCTTTAACAGCCCCAGACTCTCGAGATCATCCTTGTCCCATTGGATCACAGTGCGCTTGGCCATGGCGGCATTCTCTACCGGCACCAGCTCGGCCAATGGCCCGGCCGAAATCACAAAGCCGCCGACATGTTGCGACAAGTGCCTTGGAAAACCCATCAGGGTCTCCACCAGCGGCAACAACCACTGCCCCAAACCTTGTTGTGGCAACAGCTTGCCTTGTTGCAACTGCTGCTGCCAAGGCACTTGCGGATCGCGGCGATCGACAGCGCCTATCAGCTCATCCAGCCGTTGCTCGCTGAGCCCCAGAGCCTTACCAACATCTTTCATGGCACTCTTGAAACGATAAGTGATCACACTGGCGGCCAGGGCTGCACGCTCACGGCCATATTTTTGGTAGATATACTGGATCACCTCTTCGCGGCGTTCATGTTCAAAATCGACATCGATATCCGGCGGCTCATGGCGCTCCTTGGAAATAAAACGCTCAAACAGCATGTTGACCTTGGTAGGATCCACCTCGGTGATCCCAAGGCAATAACAGACCACAGAGTTGGCGGCCGAGCCACGTCCCTGATGCAGTATCCCTTGCCTGGTGGCAAAACAGACCAGATCATAGATGGTCAGGAAAAAGTATTCGTAATTGAGCTCGGCAATCAGCTTGAGCTCGCGCCGATACTGAGTCTGCACTTCAGGTGGTACCGCCTCGCCAAAACGCCTGCGGGCGCCCTTTTCCACCTCCTGCGCCAGATATTCACTGGCGCTTAGGCCGCTTGGCTCCAACTCGGCCGGGTACTCATACTTGAGTTCATCCAAGTTGAAATGGCACCGGGACGCCAGCTCACAGCTCATTGCCAACCAGGCTTGAGGGTGACGCCTGGCCATAGCGGTTATCGGCTTAAGCGCCATTTCGGCATTGCCCGATAACAGCTCACCGGCCATGGGCACGGCGCGGCCATGGCGGATACAGCTGAGCACATCGTGCAGCCTTTGTCGCTCGGCAAGATGCATCTGCACATTACCGGCGGCGACACAGGGAAGGGAAAAACGATTCGACAGCGCCTCACAGGCCTCGAGATACCAAGCCTCTCCGGGTTGCAGTTGCCGCTCCATCAAGAGATAAAGCGGCAGTGAAAACACGGCTTTGACCCGTGTCGCCAGGACATTCAACTGTGCCAGACTGCGCTGCTGCAGCTGCGTCAGCCAAGGGGTTTGCTGACTTGGGCTTTGGTGAGTAAAGCTTTGCAAGTCGGCCTGCGCCAGCAACTCGCTCACAGATGGTGGCCGCCACAGGCAAAAGCAGCCGCGGTCAATGGCCGCAAAGTCATCCAGGGTTAACCGATACTTGCCCTTATCGGCCCGGCGCCGCCCCCGGGTTATCAGAGTGCTGATAAGACCATAGCCCCGGCGATTTTTTGCCAGCAGCACCAGGCAGCCTTCCGGCAGGTGGAATTCGGCGCCGACAATCAGCTTGATACCGCTTTGTTTGGTGGCCTCATGCGCCTTGACCACTCCCGCCAGAGAGCACTCGTCGGTAATGGCGATGGCCTCATAGCCCAGTTTGGCGGCCTGCTGCACCAACTCATCCGGGTGGGAAGCCCCGCGCAAAAAGCTGTAATTGGAAATAGCATGCAATTCGGCGTACATCAGCTGAACCAAGCGTGAAGAAAGAGCCCATTAGCGGTGCGAAACAGCCAACACAGACCGCCATTCTCCTTATGATGGGCAAGAAAATAATCTCGGCAGGGAAAAGGCCCTGAATGCCAGGGGCTCTGTAACCTTTCCGGCCCCCTAAGCAGCTCCACGGCTTCAGGAGCAATGGCTTGCGGCTCTTGCAGCAGCCAAAGAGGCCGCAGCGCCAGCGACGGCTGAACGGGCGGCCTTGCCGGTGGCGGCCAACGAGTCAGGGGATCTGCAGTACTGGCCAGTTCAGGCATGGGATCGGCCGCCAACACCAAAGAGCGCACCTTATGGCTACCTAACCTGGCCTGTAATCTGGCGAGTAATTGATTGGCATCCTGCTGCAGCCCTTCTCTGGACTCGGTCAACTCACGACTACCCAGCTGCTGCGACACAAACTGCCTGGCTCGCAGCTCAATATCGACGACCGGGCTCGGCAGTTGCAATCCTTCCAGCTGTAAGCGGCAGAGCTGAGATAGTCCCTGCAGTTGATATTCCCCGAAGGGATAGTTGAGTGTCAGTTGCAGCGCCGGCGTCTCTGGCTCGCGAAACTTCAGCCACAGCTCCAACTGTTGCACCGCCAACTGCCTGATCCGCAAATAGGTTGCCAATTCCCCCAGCAGCTTTTGCAATGGAAACAGCAATCCCTGAACCCACTCAACATCATGCAGCAAGGTCAACCTGGCCTGAAACTGTTCGGGTAACTCATATCCCTTGCGGCAACAGGGCAAACGCCCCTGGATTTGTGCCAGCAGCTGCAGCAAACCCTGACCAAAGCGCCGCCCCAACTCGGCAAGGGGTAAGGCATCAAGCATGGCTAGAGTCGTCAACCCAAGCGCGCCGAGCCGCTGCCGTTCCTCTTGGGTTAATGGCAGCAAATCCAGTGGTAAATCTGGCGGTAAGCCGTGATGCACCTTGAGGCGCCCGGCTTTTTCAGCTGTGGGCGTGCTCATGAAGGCAGCTGATACCGCGCTGATGCCGACGTGAGTATGCCGCGCCAATATCGCCGCATCCAGCGGTCTGTGTGCCAGCACCAATGAGCATTCCAGACCATAGTCGGCGACTTTGTTGAGATAAGCCTCGACAATGGCGCTCAAACTGCCAAACAGTTTAACCATGGACCCCACTTCCAGCAGCAGTGTATCTGTAGGCCAGCGCGCATCGGCCGCATTTTGAGCAGCTTGTTCGGTAAGCCCGGATAACAACGGCGGCCAGATTCTGGCGCTGAAATCATAGCTCCACTGACATAACCAATCCCGCAACGCCTCGCTGTCCACCTCCTGCAGTGGCCAAAGTTGCAACTCTCCGAGCAGCGACTGAGCGCTGCCGACACTCATCCCAGCTGTAACGCCTTTTGCTTGAGCGGCGGGACAGGCCGAATGTATGACCAGCTTCCGGCTGTCATACAAGGCCATGGGGACTTGGGGATCAAAAGGCTCTGACGCCGCAGCGGTTGGCACTGCTTTTGGCTGATTTTGGGTTTGGGGCTGAGTTTGAGCGCGTGTTTGAACCTGAGCCGCACCACTGCCTGTCATACTTCCAGTCATAGTGTCGGTCATAGTACCTGTCATAGCGCCCGCCATATTGCCCAGCATAGCCAGACGATAACGCTGATATTGCAGCAATAGCTGTGGAAACCAGACTCCCATCCATACCTGGGGCATCTCAGATAGCCTCTTGACTCTGAGCTGTATGGCTTTGATCGGCTTGGCTCTGAGCTGTATGGCTTTGAGTGGTTTGAGGATTGACCGTTTGCGGATTAGCGCTTTGAAAAAGCCCCGCGGGCTTGTTTGACTCTTGCCGTACCGTCCAGGGATTAGGCGCGCATTCATTGGATGCAACCGTCGTTGACTGCGCCATCCCCCAAGGACCATGAAGCACGTTACCATAAAACACAGTGCTATGAAAACCAGTGCCATGTAAACCAGAGCCGTGAAGCACAGTGCCATTGGCCTTGCGTCCGGAATGGTTTGGCTCAATTGAATCTGTTGAGTTACTTAAACTATGATTGAGACCCGCCTTGCCGTTTCTCAGGGTTACCACGCCTGGCTCGACATGGGGCAGTTCAAGCGCCAGTGCCGGCAAGCCACGCAGATGCAATTCAGGGACGGGCCAACCACCGCGACGCTTTAAAATTTGCAGCCTGGCGGTATTAACGCCAGCCGCGCTGATAGCCAGCTTTAGGGTGACAGGATGATTGCTGTCTGCCTGAGCCATAGGCAACTGGCAAATTCCCAGCGCCTTGCCCTGCTCTGCGGCAAGTTGCAACCTTCTGGCCTCACTCAGTGTCAGCTTGTCCAGCCAACTCAGCACCAGGGGACAGGCGCCGCTGCTCAGCCCTTGCTCCATGGCCCAGAGCACCTCTTTACGCTGGGTTAACTCCAGCCACAAAATACGCTCGGCGGCAATACCGTGCTGGGCAAAACTCTGTGCCAGCGGCTGCAGTGGCGGCGCTATCAGCATTATCATGGCATCTCTGGACTCATCCCCTCTAAATTGATTTCTTTTGGACTGATTTTTTTCGGACTGACTTGTTGCCGAATGATTTCTTTCGAAATGAGAGCCACACTGAGCCGGCAGTAAATAACGCATCAAAGGCAACAACAGGCTGAGTTCCCCGTGCCCAGGAGACTGACTGAAGAGTTCACAAATGCCCTGCCTTGGCCACCCTGCATCACTGAGCTGCGCATCCAATCTTTCAAAACCACTGGGATACCCCAATGTTTTGCCCTGACTGCCCGGCCCCAACCAGAGATCCCGGCGCTCCAGCAGGCCGTTCAAGGCCTGAGATTTTGCTGGATCAGATTTTACAGAGTGAGTTTTGGCTGAAAGAGACATGAAAAACACCGATACTGTATTTTTATACAGTATAACGAACTTTAGCCAACTGACAAGTCGTGCTGGCGCCAAAGCCTTAACCCGAGATAGAATAAATGAGAATGATTATCGAAACATATTCTCGACTTCAGCGAATAATTCAGGAGCTTGCCTTGTTGCCCTTTTCCGGCCTGTTTTCCCAACTCCAATGGCGACTGTTTGGCTATTTTGGTGTGTCATTACTGCTTATCCTGCTGCTCGCCAGTGGTATTGAAGCCATGTTGCTAAACCGCTTGTTACTGCTGCCCCAGCAAACCCAAAGCCAGTTACAGCAACTGGCCGATGAGGCCAACGACTGTATCGTCAGGGGCGATCTAGCCGGACTGGCGGATTGGGAGGGGCGTCAGGCATTTGTACTCTATGTGCTGGATAGCAAGCAGCAGGCGGTGAGTCAGCGGGAAATGCACCCGCACTTTGTTTACAAACTCAATTTCCTCAAGCAGTTGCAGCAGCCTATGGGGGACAGGGTGCAAAAACCTTTGATAGGTCTGCCATTACGCAATAGCCTGGAGCCGGATAATCCCCTGCTCTTGGTGGTGCAGCTCAACGCCTCTTTACACCCGGCGCAGCAACTGGATAAAAGCCTCTGGCTTATCCGTATCCTGGTAGGACTACTGGTGCTCTTGTTGTTCAGTCGTCTGTTGAGCCGCTATCTGATCCAGCCGCTGAGTTTATTGCGCAGTGCCACCCGTCAGCTGGCACAGGGTCAACTCGATACCCGGATTGCCGGTCATTTTTCACTAAAGCAGCCGGAGTTTTTCCAGTTGGCGACCGACTTTGACCATATGGCCGAGCAGCTGCAAAAGAGCATTCAGACCCAGCAGCGGTTACTGAGGGATGTCTCCCACGAACTGCGCACTCCCCTTGCCCGGCAGGAGCTGGCCTTACACCTGTTGGAAAATCGCTTGGGGGAGGAACATCAACAACCGCTTGCCAGGCTAAGACGCCAGGGTGAAGAGATGGCGCAATTGATTAACACTATTTTAGACTTCAGCCGCCTGAGCAACGGCTTCATCAAGCTGACGGCAGCGCCTTTTACCCTGACAGAATTACGCCGCTCACTGTTGCAGGATCTGGAGTTTGAGTCTGGCCCCAAGCAAAGCATAGTCTGGGCACAGGCCCACATTGATGAGCAAACTTTGCATACCGATATGGCCTACTTGAAGCGAGCGCTGGAAAATGTCTGCCGCAATGCCCTCAAATATGCCGGTGAAACCTGCCGGGTGGAAATCCAGGTATCTCAGCTGGGTGACGACAAATTGGGTGATAGCAGACTGCAGCTGAGTGTCAGCGATAATGGCCCCGGGATCCCCAAAGAGCAACTGGAAGCCTTGTTCAACCCTTTCACCCGTTTGGATGAAGCGCGTCACTGCTCTCAGGGAGGTTATGGGCTGGGGTTGGCGATTGTGCGCCAGTGTATGCAGCTCCTGGGCGGCTCGGCCCAAGCGGTCAACCGGCCTCAGGGCGGTTTGAGCATATTGCTTGAGCTGCCGCTGCAACTGCCAAGCTGCAGCGAAGCCCAACTTAAGTCTATCGCTTAGGCGGTAAACTTACGCACCTTCTTCAGTGCCATCTCCTGTTTAAGGCGGGAGAGATGCTCGATAAATACCTTGCCGTGCAGATGATCGATTTCATGTTGCAGCACTATGGCCAGGAAACCATCACTGTGGATCGTCTGGGCTTGGCCCTGGCGATCCAGATAGCTGACAGTGACCGACTCGAAGCGTTTTACCTTGGAGCGATAACCGGGAATGGACAAACAGCCCTCTTCACCGATAAATTCGCCGCTGGACTCAGTGATCTGCGGATTGATCAGCACCAGAGGTTGATTGCGCTCTTCTGAGATATCAATGACGACTATCGCGTGTTCACTGCCCACCTGGGTCGCGGCCAAGCCGATACCATCGTCTGTGTGATACATGGTTTGCAACAGATCATCGATGAAAGACTGCACGGCTTCTATTTCGGTAACAGGCTTGGCTTTACGCTTGAGCCTGGGATCGGGAACTGTCAAAATATCCATAATTGCCATAGGGTTATATTCTCAATTTACTCGACTTGGCGTTCAATGGGCGCCATTATGGCGAAAAAGCATCAAAAGGCAAACCTTGCGTGTGCAGCGCAGAGCCGCCAAGGCACTTTTGCCAAGTGAGTAACCTCCGCTATGGAATGGTATTATAATTTGCGCCAATAGCATCAGGAGCCAAGATGACCCCGGAAACGAGCGCCCCGCCACTAAGTCCAATGCAGAAGATTTGGCACATAGTTGCACTGATCCCCGAAGGTCGGGTGGCAAGCTATGGCAAAATTGCCGACTATGCCGGCTTGCCCGGACGGGCCCGCTATGTTTCCCGGGCACTGAAACAGGCGCCGGACAGCCTGGCACTGCCCTGGCACAGGGTTATCAACAGTCAGGGGAAAATCTCCTTTGCCAAGGACACCCATCCGTTTCAGCTACAGATGAGCCTGCTGCGCAGCGAAGGCGTACAAGTGAACCAAGGCAGAATTGCCCTGTCTGAATATGAGTGGCGGCCGGACATGGCCACTCTGGTCTTGTCCATGCCGTTTTAACCACAGGAGACTGCCTTTGATCCGTTCGCTTCTACTTTTGATACTGTTACTGCCCTTGCCGTTATGGGCGCAGACCAGCCCCCTGGCACCCCACACCGCCGAATATCAGGTCAATTATGGCGAAATCAATCTCGGTGGCGCCCGTTTTATGCTGTTGCCGCCAGAGGGCGACTTCTATCAATACAAGTTGGACAGCGATCTCAGCCTCTTGGTGCTGAGCGATAAACGCCATATCCGCAGTGAATTTACCTATCAGGATGGTCAACTGACGCCGCTGCGCTTCAGCCATCAGCGAACCGGCACAGGCCCCAACTTCAATGAGCAGATAGCCTTTGCCAAGGAACAGGGCAAAATTTTCAGTCGCTACAAGGATGAAAAGAGCAAATTGGACTATTCAGGCACTCTCTACGATGCCCTGATGGTACAGCTGCAGTTTCGGCTGGATCTCGCCGCCGGCAAGGAGCCCCTGGCCTATGAGCTGGTCAAGGACAACGAGATAGATGACTATCGTTTCAAGATAGTCGGCAAGGAGCGGATGACACTGGACAGTGGCGTCTATAACACGGTGAAACTGGAAGTGGTCCGCGACAGCACCAAGCGGCAGACCTTTGTTTGGATGGCGCCGGATCTCGGCTGGCTGCCGGTGCGCCTGACCCACTTTGAGTCAGGCAGTAAGCAGCTCGATATCAAGTTAGCCAAGCTGAGCCTGGGCTCGGAAGTCAATAACCAGCTCGCCAAGACGGAATAATTTCCAGTCCCCCGGCGCCAACAGCTGCCAGTTTTCATTGCCGGTCAGCGGCCGGGTGGCTATAACAGTGACCACATCCTTGGGGGTGGTCTGGGTGTCGAAATCAATCACCACATCCGTGTCTATCAGCTGCGCCCGGCCAAAGGGCGCCCGGCGGGTGATATAGCAGAGGTTATTGCTGCAATAACTCATCAGATAACGGCCATCGCTGAGGATCATATTAAACACCCCAAGAGTGCGGATCTCCTCGGCAAGCTGGGCCACATACTCAAACACGGGCAAAATATCGTCCGGCTCGGATTCGCCGAAACGCTCGACCAGGCGACTCATTATCCAGCAAAAGGCCTGTTCACTGTCTGTGTCACCCACAGCCTGAAAGCGGCCGCTTTGAAACTTCTGTTCATAGTCAGACAACTGGCCGTTGTGGGCATAGGTCCAGTAGCGGCCCCAAAGCTCGCGGGTAAAGGGGTGGGTATTTTCCAGCGAGACTTCACCGCGGTTGGCCTGCCGAATATGGCTGACCACCACTTCACTCTTGATCGGGTATGACTTGATAAGGCTTGCCACATGGGACTGGCTGCTGGGACTGGCATCCTTGAAGGTGCGGCTGCCCTTGCCTTCATAAAAGGTGATCCCCCAACCATCCACATGGGGGCCGGTCACCCCGCCTCGCTCCGCCAGCCCGGTAAAGCTGAAGACAATATCCGTTGGCACATTGGCACTCATCGCCAGCAGCTCACACATCTTGTTTTTCCTGTCACTGAATCTGTTATTTAATTATCTGCGGCATTGTAGCCAAGCCGTGTCGGCAGGGGAATTATTGCTTGCAATAAAAAATTTAAACAATTGTTTGAAAAATGCTTGTATTCGATTTCGCTTAGGTTTAATTTTATTGCGACACAGGTCTGACCACATACTATAATTGTGATCTTGATCGCTCTCAAGCGAGGCGTTCTACACTGAATAAAGTGGTCGTTTTATTAAGGAGAACAAACAGTGACTACCCTACTATGGATCCTGGCATTGCTCTTGGTTTTAGGAGCAGCAGCGTACCTCAGAGTATCCCTGCTGACCGCAACCATAGCCGCCGCAGTGGTCATGGCAGCAGGCAGCCTGCTGGATGTAACTGGACTGATTAGCTGGATAATTTTCCTGGTTATTGCCCTGCCGCTGAACCTGAGTGCCTTCAGGCAGAGTGTGATAACCCGGCCATTACTTAAACTCTATCGCGGCATCATGCCGGAGATGTCTTCCACCGAAAAAGAGGCGATTGAAGCCGGTACTACCTGGTGGGAAGCCGATCTCTTCGCCGGTAATCCCAACTGGAAGAAGCTGCACAACTATCCGGTTGCCCGTCTGAGCGCCGAAGAACATGCCTTCCTGGAAGGACCTGTGGAGGAAGTCTGCCGCATGGTTAACCAGCATATGGTTTCCCATCAATTGGCGGACTTGCCTGCCGAAGTATGGCAGTTCCTCAAAGACAAAGGCTTCTTTGCGATGATCATCAAGAAGAAGTACGGGGGTCTGGAGTTCTCTGCCTACGCCCAATCCCGGGTACTGCAAAAGCTGGCCGGTGTCAGCAGTGAACTGGCCTCGACCGTAGGTGTGCCCAACTCACTTGGCCCGGGCGAGCTGCTGCAGCACTATGGTACCCCGGAGCAGCAGGATCACTACCTGCCCCGCCTGGCCAAAGGTTTGGAAGTTCCCTGCTTTGCCCTGACCAGTCCTGAGGCCGGTTCAGATGCCGGCGCCATTCCGGATTTCGGTGTGGTCTGCAAAGGCCAATGGCAAGGTGAAGAAGTACTGGGGATGAAACTGACCTGGAACAAGCGCTATATCACCCTGGCACCTGTTGCCACAGTTTTGGGGTTGGCATTCAAGCTTAAAGATCCCGAGCATCTGCTGGGCGATAAGGAAGAGCTGGGCATTACCTGCGCCTTGATCCCGACCGATGTTGAAGGTGTGGAAACCGGCCGACGCCACTTCCCGCTCAACTGTATGTTCCAAAATGGTCCAACCCGAGGCAAAGAGGTGTTTGTTCCTCTGAGCTTTATCATAGGTGGCCCGAAAATGGCGGGACAAGGCTGGCGCATGCTGGTGGAATGCCTGTCGGTTGGCCGCGGCATCACCCTGCCCTCCAACTCAGCCGGTGGTGTTAAAACCGCGGCTTTGGCAACCGGTGCCTATGCCCGCATTCGTCGTCAATTCAAGCTGCCTATCGGTAAGCTGGAAGGCATTGAAGAGCCAATGGCGCGCATCGGTGGTAACGCCTATCTGATGGACGCTGTAACCTCCTTGACCACCACAGGTATTGATCTGGGTGAAAAGCCTTCCGTCATCTCGGCGATAGTCAAATATCACCTGACCGACAGAATGCAGAAATGCGTTATCGACGCCATGGATATTCACGGTGGTAAAGGGGTATGTCTTGGCCCCAACAACTATCTGGGACGCGGATATCAAGCGGCACCTATCGCCATTACAGTTGAAGGGGCCAACATTCTGACCCGCTCAATGATCATCTATGGTCAAGGCGCCATTCGCTGCCATCCATATGTACTGGCAGAGATGGAGTCGGCCTTTGATAGCGACGTAAACCGCGGCCTGAATAACTTTGATGCGGCGCTGTTTGGCCATATTGGCTTTACCACAAGTAACCTTATCCGCAGCCTGTGGATGGGCCTCACCGGCAGTCGCTTCTCCAATGCGCCTTTTGCCGACAAGACCAAGCGTTACTATCAGCATATGAACCGCTTCAGTGCCAACCTGGCCTTGCTGTCGGATCTGGCGATGGCGACCTTAGGGGGTAACCTCAAACGTAAAGAGCGGATCTCTGCCCGCCTGGGTGACTTGCTCAGCCAGTTGTATCTGGCATCGGCAACCCTCAAGCGTTATCAGGATGAAGGCCGTCAGAGTGAAGATCTGCCACTGGTACAGTGGGCGGTTGAAGACGCGCTCTACAAGCTGCAGTCTTCTCTGGATGATCTGCTGGATAACTTCCCTGCTGGCCTCGGCGGCGTGCTGCGCCTGGTGTTGTTCCCCTTCGGTCGACCACTGAAGCGCCCAAGTGATGTGTTGGACCACAAGGTAGCCAAGATAATGCAGACCCCTTGTGCCAGCCGTGACCGTCTGGGTAAGGGACAATTCTGGGAAGCTTGCGACAACAATGCCGTAGGTATTCAGGAACAGACCTTCAAAGACATACTGGCGGCAGAGCCCTTGTATGACAAAGTCTGTAAGGCTGCCGGCAAACGTCTGCCCTTCATGTGGCTGGATAAAGTGGCCGCAGAAGGCAAGGCGCTGGGGGTTCTGAGCGATGATGAAGTGGCCCTGCTGGAGCGCGCTGAAATCGGCCGAATGAAATCCATCAACGTGGATGACTTTGACCCCGCCGAACTCAAGGCCCAGAGCCTGGAGCAGAACAGCCGCGAAGAACAAGCCGCTTAAACCTGCCGAGTAACAAGCATGAAAAAGGAGACTCTGAGTCTCCTTTTCTTTTATGGCGGGACAGACTTGATCACTTTTATGTGTCTATCTTTTATGTCTCTATCTTCTCTGTGCTTATCTTCTTGTAGCTATCTCCACCTATTTTTCACCGACCTTCCCGCTCTGCCATTTCATCCTTGCCCTGGGCTCATATCTGCGCGTAGCTCAACAGTTTCTATAGAATGAGATGTCATTTTCCGCTTTGGCGCTCTCTTTGACGCAAGAATTCGGCCAGCAGCTCATCGGTTTGTTGCTGCTGCGCAGCCTGCCAGCCATCTTCATGAACCGCCAACTCAAGTGGTCGCCGGGGCAACCAGCCTTTGCGCTCAAGCTCAGGGGTATCGTTGAAAGCGCTCACCCGCCCCAGACACAAATAAGCGATAATTCTTATCTCCTCAGGTATCCCCAAGGTCTCACGCAGCACTTCATCATCAAGAATACTGACCCAGCCCACACCCAGGCCTTCGGCTCTGGCGGCGAGCCACAGATTTTGCACCGCGCAAACTGCGCTGTAGTTGTCCATTTCCGGCTTGATGGTGCGGCCAAGTACCACAGACCCGGTGCGGCTGGGATCGCAGGTCACACAGATCCCCAAAGGCGCCTCAAGAATACCTTCAAGCTTTAACCGTTGATAATGAAGCCGTCTTTCGCCACTGAACTGTTCCGTCGAACGGGCATTGGCGACATCAAACCCCTGTTTAATGGCGCGGCGCTTGGCTTCACTGCGCACCAGAATAAAGTCCCAAGGTTGCATAAAGCCAACGCTGGGCGCATGGTGTGCCGCATCCAGGATCCTCTGTAAGCTCTCCTCGGAAACCGGCTTTGACAAAAATTGGCTGCGTACATCGCGGCGGGCAAATATCGCCTTGTACAAGGCTTCTCTCTCCTGCAAAGAAAACGCTTCTGCTTCGGAGGAAACGGCAAAATCGGACATGGTTCACCTCTTTAATGGCTGATCTTTAACGCCTGCGGTGCCCGGACTATAGCAGGCATGTTACAGGAAGCGCCAATCCGGCATCTCAAGATTTGATGCTGCATTAATCTTCTATAGCCAAACCTTGTGATACAAAAATACCGGGCCGTTTTCATGACCCGGTATTTTCCGTTTGCTTTCGGCGCCGTGGCTCAAATTTGATCAGGCGGTAACTTTCCCCTTGTCTTCCCCATTACCTTTCCCGCTCTCTTTTCCACCGGCTTCGCCCTCTTTATCACAGCTCACTTTGTCTTGAACATCAGCCTCAGTTAGCGCGGTTTGCTGCTCTTTCGCTTCCTGCTCCTTGGCCTTTTGCTCGGCTTCAGCCCTTGCCTGCTTGAGGGTTTCCTCCGCTTCCTTGAGCGCCGATGCCTCCGCCAGCGCCTCTTTGGGGATCAGGCTGATAAGCTCGATTCCTCTTGGCAAATCTGTAGTGTTGCCGGTCAACATAGTGACCTTACCATTTTTCAGGTACATCAGCGGCACCACAGTTTCACCATAGCGGCGGCAAAAGTCTTTGTAGCCAAAGCTTTCTGTCAGGTTAGTGCTCTTCAGCACCCCGCCCTTGGACATCAAACTGGCCAGTTTGGCGTAGGAGACAGTTTCACCGAATAGGCACATACGCTTCAAATAGGACTCAGACAATTGATGGCGGGCACTGGTACCGTTGCTTTCCGTGTTACTGAGACCATAAACCTTCTTCTGTCCGAGAATATCCTGGAAATGGAAATAGACCACAGGGTTGAGCTGACGATAGGGAGACAGGATCAACACCTTGCCGATGCCGGTCAAATCCAGATAGGTGTCGGCATGCTCCGAGGCCGGGTTGCCAAAGTAAACCGGAATATTATCCATCCGCGCCAAACGAATGTTATCCCAGTTACTGTCGGCAAGGATCACCTTGATATCCTTGCTCTTGAGCACCTTGGCCAGCTCCCGGGAAAACTTGGAAGCGCCAAAAATCAGCAGGCCGCGGGCAGAGCCTGCCTGCACCCCAAGAATACTGGCCCAGCGTCTGGCGGTGAGCGACTGGATCACAACTGTGCCTATGATGATTAAAAACACCAGTGGCACTATGGTCTCGGCGCCGGGCACTTCCATCTTTTCCAGCTTGATGGCAAACAGTGATGACACGGCCGCCGCCACTATCCCCCGCGGCGCCACCCAGCTCAAAAACCACTTTTCAGCGCTGCTGAGCGAAGTGCCTATACCCGAGAGCCAAATGCTCAGCGGCCTGGCCACCAAAAGCACCACTGCCAGTACCCCAAGGCCGCCCAGACCAAGGTCCAGCATGGCCGACGAATCCAGCCTGGCCGCCAGCAAAATAAACAGCGCCGAGATAAGCAGTACCGTGAGTGTCTCTTTGAACTCGAGGATATCGGCAATATCCACGCCGCGCATATTGGCGAGCCAAATCCCCATTACTGTCACTGTCAACAGGCCGGACTCTTCCTGCAATAGGTTTGAACCAACAAAGACCCCGAGCATTATGGTCAGTACAGCCGTGTTGGTCAGATAGTGGGGCAAAAGATTGCTTCTCAGCACCCGCCCGACAAGATAACCGGCCAAGGCACCAAGCCCAAGGCCAATACCCAGCATAGAGCCGAGTGCCAGCAGTACATGCGCTGTCTGCCCGGCGCTGACAGTAATGTACTCAAACACCAACACCGCCAGCATGGCGCCTATGGGATCTATCACTATCCCCTCCCAGCGCAGAATGCTCGCCAACTGAGACTTAGGCTTAACGGTTCTGAGCATGGGCACTATCACAGTCGGCCCGGTAACCACTACCAAGGCCCCAAACAACAGTGCCAGCGGCCAATCAAAACTCAGCAGGAAATGCGCCGCCGAGGCGATGCAGCCCCAGGTGATCAGCGCGCCCACAGACACCAAATGCGTCACCATCCGGCCGTGGTCCTTGATCTCCTTGAAGTTGAGCGTCAACGCCCCTTCAAACAGAATAACAGCAACGCCGAGGGAGATGATGGGAAACAGCAAGTCGCCGAAAATCGCATCGGGATCCAGTAAACCCAGCCCGGGACCCAGCAACAAACCACAAAGCAGCAGCGGCAATATCGCCGGCAAACGCATCCGCCAGCCAATCCACTGACACGCCAGAGATAAGACTCCTATCAACGCCAGCATGGCGGTGATTTTTTCAACCATAAGTAGAATCCTTTTTTGTTTCTTTCGGGCGACCCGAAACAGCTTTACAGCATGAGCAACGCCAGAGTCAATCGCTGTTTCTGTATGAGCATATATGAGTTAAAGAGGATGGGATCAGAAATTTTTGTGGCAATGTGCCAGATTCGGCTTGAAACCAGATAAAACAAAAAGCCCGGTCATTGCTGACTGGGCTTTCTGCTTGTTTGGCGGAGCGGACGGGACTCGAACCCGCGACCCCCGGCGTGACAGGCCGGTATTCTAACCAACTGAACTACCGCTCCAAACTCTTGCTTATCGCCTGGGCAATAAGGCTTGAATTCGTTAACTTGACTGGCGGAGCGGACGGGACTCGAACCCGCGACCCCCGGCGTGACAGGCCGGTATTCTAACCAACTGAACTACCGCTCCACTCAAGTTGCCGGGAATAATACGTAGGCCCCTTGTCAGCGTCAACAACTTTTTTACCCCGAGGATCCCGATTAGCTAAAAAATCAGCAAAGCATGGATAATCAAGATGTTCAGTTGGATTTGCGCTCATCCTCATCGGGTAGGGTCAGGTCAATCTCCTGCACATCATCTTCCTTGGGTGCCGCCTGCTGTTTTGCCAGCAACTGCTCTTCAGCCGCAGCCAAGGCCTGCTTCAGACTTTGACGCTTGCGCCAAAACAGAATCGCACCGACCCCAAACAGTAACAGCAAGACGTTACCACCTATGATCAGGTAAAGGGCATTTTGTTTGGCCGCCGCTTCTTCTTTGGCTGCTATTGCTGCAGCCCTGGCGGCCATCTCTTCGGCGCTCGGTGGCGGCTTGGGAGGCTCGACAAAATTGAAAAAGCGCTCCGGCAGGGTCAACACCAGCTCCCTTCCCTGCTTGTCTGTACTGAAGACAGTGCCCTTAATACGGTAACTGCCAAAGTCACTCACCTGGGGCAGCACGAGTTGCGTGGTGCCTTCCGTGGGCTGACGCACAGTAACCGGCAGTTGCAATCCAGCCGGTCCCAAGAGCTCAATATCGAAATAGGTTTCCTCAAGGCGCAGAATGTCTGGATTGGCACTCAGCATCAGGCCCCATGGCTGAGTCAGGGGATCGTCCGGCTCAACCACCTTAATATCCACAGGCGAAGGTTCGAGGCGAAATGCCTGCTTAAACTCACGTTCAAACACATCGTTTTGCACACTGATCTGCAGGGTGTAATCTCCCCAGGGCTGGTTGAGGTTGATATTGGAAGTAAAGGTGCCGTCATCTGGCCGTTCATCCAGCGCCTCTCCGTTGTCCTGATAACTGCCGACAATAAGGGTACCGGCGGCAAAGTTTTCATCGCCCGGTTTGTGGGAGGAAACAAAACGCGCCGTCCATTGCAACAGGTATTCAAGCCCGGGAAGTCGCATTCTCAGCGAATCACCGGTGAGATGGGCGGTCAGCTTAAGGCGCTCGCCCTGATACAGTGGCTGAGGCAGTTCATCCACCTCAATCCCCAGCTCGGATACCCGGGTGATTTGGGAGCCGGGCACCACTTTACCAATGAGCTGCCAAGGGCCTGGCACAGGGTTTTCCACCGCAATCATGTCGCCTGTGACGCCATCGGTCCATTTGACATTCTCCGGGTGGCGCGAGGCATACCATTTACTGCCATCAGGCAAAACCACCACCACAGGGGCGGAGCCGTATTCCCGCTGCACCAGAAGCACGATTCTGTCGACCATATGGTCGACCCGAAAACGATTCTTAAGCTCAGAGGCCTGTTCCTTGGGTACTATATCGGCCACTGCCGGGGCCCCAAGGCCAAGCAGCAGACACACCATGAGGCCCAGTGCTGGTCTCAATCCCATTATTTGCTTCAATCCATAGGTTGTGGCTCGTCGCGCCAGAGGCACTTGCCTGATTTTGCAACTAAATCGAGCCTTTGCTCATGCATATTCAGTTCATCGGCCGATGCGGCGATCACTTTAAGTTTTGCGCGATTGGCATCGAGACGCATGATGCCGCCGGCTTCCTGACCGGCTTGTTCACTGGAGAGGTTGAACTTGGTCTGGCCGCCTGTCATCGCCAGATAAACATCGGCGAGGATCTCGGCATCGAGCAAAGCGCCGTGATACTCGCGGCGGGAGTTGTCTATGTGATAACGCTTACACAGGGCATCCAGATTGTTCTTTTGCCCTGGGTGCAAAAACTTGGCGATGGCCAGGGAGTCGAGGATCTGACAAATATCCGCCGTCACCGGCCCTCTGGGATTGGTCATGGAAAACTCATGATCCATAAAGCTCACGTCAAACGAGGCGTTGTGAGCCACAATCTCCGCCCCTTGAATAAAGGCGATAAAGTCGGAGGCTATTTCATGAAACCTGGGCTCGTTGGCCACTCTCTCATCTGTGATACCGTGAACCGCAATCGCTTCTTCATCAATGGGTTGGCCCGGATTGATATACTGGTGGAAAGTGCGGCCGGTCAAGCGGCGGTTAATGACTTCCACACAGCCGATTTCAATGATTCTGTGGCCTAGATAGACGGGGCCTGCGCCCTGGTTCATACCTGTGGTTTCGGTATCCAGAATGATCTGCCGACTGGCATTCGATATGATATTCATCTATTTTTTGCAGCTTCCTGAGTGAATTTACGGGTATACTCGCCCGCATTTGCCGGATATGGTAACAACTTGATGAGCGAACTGAAACAGATCCAGATATACACCGACGGCTCTTGCCTGGGCAACCCCGGGCCCGGCGGCTATGGTGTTGTCATGCGCTATAAACAGCATACCAAAGAACTCTCCGGTGGCTTTGCCCTGACAACCAACAACCGCATGGAGTTGCTAGCACCTATCATAGCGCTTGAGAGCCTGAAAGAGCCTTGCAAAATCGTGCTGACCAGCGACAGCCAATATATGCGCCAGGGGATCACCCAATGGATCCACGGCTGGAAGAAAAAAGGCTGGGTCACTTCCAACAAGACGCCGGTGAAAAATGTCGATCTCTGGCAGCGACTCGATAAGGCCACGCAACAGCATCAGATAGACTGGCGCTGGGTCAAGGGCCACGCCGGACACCCGGAGAACGAGCGTTGCGACACCCTGGCCCGCGAAGCCGCCGAGGCCAACCCTGCCACAGTCGATCAGGGTTATCAGGCCAGTCTTTAATGGCTACAGTCTTTAGAGGCTTGGTCGTTAGAAGCTTGGTCTCTAATGACTACCTTTGTCCGCGACTGTCTTGAGTTTCAAAAACTTGCCGCAAAAGTCGATAAAGGCCTGCGCCAACGGCGTCAGGCTGTGGCTCTTGTGGCGAATAAGGTAAAACGGCCGCTCGAGCGCCAGCCCCTCCACCTCCACCAACGCCAGCTCTCTGCGAGCCAGCTCTTTATCCAGTGTCAGCTCAGACAAAACCCCAAGCCCGGCGCCCTGTTTCACCGCCTGTTTGATGGCATCCGGAGTTGGAAAACAGAAACGGGCTTCTGGCTGCAGGTCAAGGCGGTTGGCGGCATCGACAAAGTACTCCCGGGTGCCCGAGCCCTCTTCTCTCAATACCCAGGAGAGCCCCTTGAGCTCGCTTGGCGATACCTTGCTTCCCGCCAGCGGGTGCGCCGGATGGCAGAACACCTTGAGACAGTCCTGATGCCAGGGCAATACGGCGATACGACTGTCGAGGCAATAACCTTCAATGAAGCCCAACTCGGCGCGAAACTCGGCCACATCACGGATAACCTTACGGGTATTGTCTATCGCCAAGTCGACCTGAGTCTGAACGTGCTGCTGGCTGAATGCCACCGCCGCCTTGGCCAGCAGAAAATTGCCTATGGTGGAACTGGCGCTGACATTTAGCATACCGGCCAGTTCATGGTTGTTCGGAGTAAAAGCCTGCTCTATGCGCTCGATGCGCTGCAGCACATCGCTGGCCAGAGGCAACAGCAGACTGCCTTGAGAGTTGAGCTGCAAGCGGTTGCCTATACGCTCAAACAAACGGGTATCGAGCTGCTTTTCAAGCTCCGACAGTGCCATGGAGGTGGCCGGCGCAGAGAGGTTAACCCGCTCGGCGGCCTTGGCCACTTGGCCTGTGCGGGCCACGGCTTCAAAAATCATTAACTGTTTCAGGGTAATACGCATTGCAATTATTGCTCTTCTTTAGTGTGGCGCTCCAGTTGCCTGCCGGAGAATCCCGGTGTCGGCGTGGGTTGCCAGCCGGGGATCCGCTGACGACGTTTATCCCCCAAGGGGGTTAACGGCGAATCCAGCTTGCGGGCCACCAATAGATACAGAGAGCCGGTACCCGGCAGCCACTTTTGCTGCCAATGATGCCATATCCTCAAGGGCGCGGCTTCGCTGAGCAGCGAATGGTACAAGAGCCGCTCATCGTGCACCAACTGATACCCCAGAAGCCCCAGCCAGTCCTTGACCCTGGCCGGCATAAAGAAATGGCCGCTCCAGGGTAAAGCCTGCTGAAATCTGGGCAGCAGCTTGCCGAAAAAGGCGCAGCTGAACGGGTTAATCCCGACGATGAAAAGATAACCTCCGCTGACCAGCACTCTGTCGGCTTCACGTAAAATCCGGTAAGGGTTTGCCTCAAACTCCAGTACCAAGTTCATCACCACCGCATCTATGCTGGCCGGAGCCAACGGCAGCGAGGCAAAATCGGCAACTATCGAAGCGCCGTTGCCGGGATAGAGGGAAAACTGATGCCCGACCGGACAGTTTTTGATCTCGAGTTCGCGGCTTAAGGCCCCCAGGCGCAACAGATGATAACCAAACACTCTGGGCCACCAATAGGCCAGTTTGCTTTCCAGTTCACGTTTGATAGTCTCACCGGCTGGCAAACTGTCCCAGGAGCTGGGTCTGGACTCAGACGAGAGAGGCATAGATACTCCGGTTAAGCCGTTCTAGGCTCAGCTTAATAACGAACCCCCTATACAAGCAAGTATGAGGCTCAGTAAAATTGAAACTGATCCCGTCGACTCAAAGGAGCCTTGAGCTTATGTCCAATGTCAATGTCCCCCTCGCCCGGCCAAAGATAACGCCCATTGCCGCCTTCGATGACAACTATATCTGGGCCATAGTGGCACCCCAAGGTGATTGCTGTTGGGTGGTGGACCCGGGTGATGCCGCGCCCGTGTTGGCTTTTTTGGCGCAAAATAATCTGACGCTGGCCGGGGTACTGATAACTCACCATCACAGCGACCATACCGGCGGTATCCTGGCCTTAAAGGAAACTTTCGGCTCGCTCCCGGTATACGGGCCTGCCAATCCGGCCATCAAAGGCATTACCCGGGCACTAACCGAGGAAGGCGAATATCGGCTTGAGCCTGGGCAAGGCCGATTTGCTTTAGAGTGTCGACTGTTCAAGGTCCCCGGGCACACGCTGGATCATATCGCCTACTTGATTGGCGATGCCCTCTTTTGCGGCGATACCCTGTTCTGCGCCGGCTGCGGCCGCCTGTTTGAAGGCAGCGCCGAACAGATGTACCACTCCTTGAGTCAGTTTGCGGCCCTTGATGACAACACCAAGGTGTATTGCACCCATGAGTACACCTTGGCCAATTTGCGTTTTGCCAAAGCCGTTGAACCGGATAACCAGGCACTGGCTGACTACCAACTTGCCGCCGAAGCGCTGCGCGAGCAGCAACAACCCACACTCCCCTCCACTATTGGTCGTGAAAAGGCCATCAATCCCTTTATGCGCTGCCAAAAGAACACACTGCAGAACGTACTGGAGGCCCACAGCGGCCACCCCTGCCATGATCCCGTGAGCCGCTTTGCAGTTCTCAGGCAATGGAAAGACAATTTCTGAAAACCGGGTTACAATAAGCCGCTTTTTTGTGTCGTTATTATGACAATGCCAGGCCAAGATAGATTTATCTACTTGTTTTAAATAACAATACTTGGCTTTCAGTAACGGCACTTCTTTTTCACCACGGAAACCAAACCAGGGTAAAAGTACCACCCAAGGTACTATCCCGGGCCAAGGGACCAGGCCTATCCCGGGTTTCCGTTTGATGTGCGTTTGCCTGTCTGTTCAGGCCATCATTCGAGGATTGCTGTTTTTGAAGCAAATCAGATTTTTTATGTTGGCGGGGAGCCTTTCCCTGCTTGGCGGCTGTCAGCTGCTGTCTCAGGCGCCGGAGTCCACTGCCGAAGCGCCCGTCAAGGCCACTCCGGCTCCGGTCATCAGTCAGGCTCCACAAGTCATCAGTGAGCCCGAAGTCGCTGTCACAGATGTATGGCAACGGATCCGCAGCCAACTCAATATGCCGGTTCCCGATGAGAAGCTGGTGCGCCAGTACCGCCAGTGGTACATCAATAATCCAAGACACCTGGAGCAGATCTCCGAGCGGGCTGCCCCTTTTATGTATTTGATTGTCGAGCAGATAGAAGAGCGTAAATTGCCGATGGAACTGGCGCTACTGCCGATAGTGGAAAGTGCCTTCGACCCCTTTGCCTACTCCCATGGTGCAGCCTCCGGGCTGTGGCAGTTTACGGCGCCCATGGCGCTGCATTTTGGCCTGGATATCAACTGGTGGTATGACGGACGCCGCGACGTACCTGCTGCCACAGCCGCTGCGCTGAATATGATGGAATACCTCTACGACAAGACGGGCAAGAACTGGCTCTATGCCATTGCCGCGTATAACACAGGCGAAGGTCGGGTGTTGAACGCGGTCAAGCGTAACCGTCAAAAAGGGCAAGCTACCGATTTCTGGTCCCTGTCACTGCCCAAGGAAACCGAGCGTTATGTGCCGCAACTGCTGGCACTGGCCGATGTGATCAAAAACGCCGACAAATACGGCATTAACCTGACACCAATTGCCAACGAGCAGAAGTTGGAAGTTGTCGATGTCGGCAGCCAGATAGATCTGGCTCTGGCGGCGCGCCTGGCCGGTATGGAAGTCAATGAACTGCAACAGTTCAACCCGGGTTTTAATCGCTGGGCCACAGCGCCGGAAGGGCCACACAAATTGGTACTGCCGTTGGACAAGGCCAAAGAGTTTGAAATCGCCCTGGCCAGCACTGAACCCAGCGAGCGCCTCAACTGGCTCAGATACAAGATCCGCAAGGGTGACTCCCTTGGAGTGATAGCCAAGAAACATCATACCAGTATCGATGTAATCCGTTCTGTCAACGGCATCAGTGGCAACAATATTGTCGCCGGCAAGCACCTGTTGATCCCGGTCGCCCTCAAGGATGCATCGGCCTACCCGCTCTCCAAAGAGCAGCGTCTGGGTCAGAATAAGTCCGGCAAGAGCAAACACAGCTACCAGGTCAAGTCCGGTGACTCCCTGTGGCAGATAGCCAAGGATAATGGTGTCAGTGTCAACGAGCTGGTGAAATGGAACGGTATCTCGGCCAAGACGCCGCTGCGTCCCGGGAAACAGCTGACCATCTGGACTAAAGCCTCTGGCAAATCCCAGAATGCCAACGCCGTAATGCGCACAGTGAAATACAAGGTTCGCTCCGGGGATTCGCTGGCACGAATAGCCAGCAAGTTCAATGTCACTGTGGATGATCTGCTGGAATGGAACCAGCTCAAGGCCAGTAAATACCTGCAACCCGGACAGATGTTGACCCTGTTCGTGGATGTGACCCGAGTCAAGACCTGATAAAAACTCCTACCCAAGCGGCATCTTTGATGCCGCTTTTGATCCTGCTCTAACTTTCACAAGCCGCTTCGGTACAATTGTTAACCATTTGTTCGCTGTCACAAATTTGACGCTCATCTTTGTCGATAATCATCCGCTGAATTAATCCACCCTAAATAAAAACAAAAATGAGCAGAGATTTGTCCATTACCGGCATCGAGACGCCGGTGCCTGAAGGTGCCCGTATTCTATCAACCACAGATCTCAAAGGGCGTATCACCCACATCAATCAGGAATTTGTCGAACTTTGTGGCTTTTCCCATGAAGAGTTGTTGGGCCATGGGCATAACATAGTGCGCCATCCTCATATGCCCAAGGCGGCCTTTGCCGATCTCTGGCAACAGATCAAGAGTGGCAACAGCTGGATGGGTTTGGTAAAAAACCGCCGCAAGGATGGTGGTCACTATTGGGTCAACGCCTACGTCACCCCAATCCGCCGAAAAGGCAAAATAGTTGAATATCAATCAGTGCGAACCAAGGCAACACCAGAACTGATTGCCAGAGCCGAGGCCTGCTACCGGGCCATCAGTCAGGGAAAATCAGTACTGCCACGCGTTAAACTCGACCTGACAACCAAACTGGCGCTATGCTGGGGTGCATCACTGCTATCCTTGATGCCACTGCCCTGGCTAAGCGGTCTCTGGCAATTTGTGCCTGTCTGCACCGCGGCAACTTTAATGGGCTGGAGCCTTTTCAGACTCAAACAGAGGTTAAATAATGTCAGTCAACTCAGCCGCGGAGTACAGAATAATCCACTGATGCAGGCTATTTACTGCAACAGCACAGATGAACTCGCCGAGCTGGAATTGAGTCTGAGAATGCAGCAGGCCGAGATATTCGCCATCACAGGGCGGATAAAAGACAGCGGTGAGATCCTCGATAACAGTTTGAGTGCCCATCAGGCCGCCGTCGATGCCAACTACCGTGAACTGGCACAGCAAACCGGCGCACTGAAACAGCAAGGTGATGCCATCAACGAACTCAAAGGTGCTGTGACAGAGATTGCCGAAACTTCCGCCAACACCGCCAACGAGGTCACTGAGCTTGAGCAAAGTAACCGGCAAACACTCGAAGCCCTGGCCGCCAGCCGCGCAGCCAACAGTGAAATCACCGCTCTGCTTACCAAGGTGGAGGCTCAACTGCTGGCGCTGGATAAACGCTGCAGCAGCATTAACACCGTGCTGGAAGTGATAGAGCAACTATCGGATCAGACCAACCTGCTGGCACTCAATGCTGCAATCGAAGCGGCCCGGGCCGGTGAAGCCGGCCGCGGATTTGCCGTGGTGGCCGATGAGGTACGTAACCTGGCAATGCGCTCCGGTGAATCCGCCGGTGAAATACATCAAATTATTGCCGAGCTCAGTCTGCAAAGTCGGCAGACAGTGACCGAGATGGAGCGCAGCCAGCAACTGACCAAAGAAAGTCTGCAACTGGAGCAAAAGTTGGCGCAGCGGTTGGATGAAGCCACCAGAGCCCTAGGCCGAATTGCCGCACATAGCCAGCAAATCGCCGTTGCCACCGAGCAGCAAGCCTGTGTGGTTGAGCAGTTGCACCGCCACTCAGAGCAGTTGCAACAAGGGGTTGGCAGCCTGACCAGCAACAGTGAAGCCGCAAGCCATCACGGCGAAGAGTTGACCCGCCAAAGTGAGCGGCAAAAGGAACTGATAGCCCAGTTTTAACGCGCTTTACCGCCCGTTACAGCTTGGTCAAAGACTGAGTATCCCAATAAAAAAGTCAGGCTTAACCTGACTTTTTTATTCCAACCTAGATAAGCGCCTTAACGCCTTGCCACCGGCACTTCCAGCATGGCCATAGCCGCCAACTTGGACTCCAGAGGTTTGCCTTCAAAGCGGGCCTGGAAGCTGTATCCCTCAGGGCCAATTCGCTCAAGTGTCTTGGCCGGTACCTTGAACATCACTTTCAGCGTCTGTCCCGGCTTGATACTGGTATCTCTGATAGCCTGGGTAAACATCATTTCATCCGACCAGGCCCAGACTCGCTGTTCCTTATCATCCACCAACCAGAGATCCGCCGTCATCCCTGAGTTAAAACGGATCCCAACCACATGCTCGCTCGGGTTACGGATCTCCAGCATCGCCTGCAGCGGCTGCTTATTGACTACTTCTGCAAACGTCAGTTTACCCTCAAGCAAGGCAGTTGTCGGTGCTTTTTTGATGGTACCAAAGTGCAGTGTCGGCATTCTGAGTTCCTCCATCCCAGTCGGGGTCTTTTGAGGCACAGGCTCAGTAGTTGCAGCATTGGAGCCGCTGCAACCTGCGAGTGCCAAGACCGCCAGTAAAGGCAAAACGGCGCGCATCATTTACCTCCTCCGAGTTTCTTGAAGATGCTGTCTTTAAGCTTATCTTTCACCTTCTCGGTTTCTTCCTTGAGTTTGGAATCAAACAGCGCCTGGGTATCGAGTGCAAACTTGGGTTCCTGGAATGAACCGGAAATCATCAGCGGAATTTCAACACCGGCCAGATCATTCTTGCCTTCACCGCCTTGGCCCTTGAGGCTGCCTACCACTGAGGTTTTCAGCTTATAGTCCAACTGCTCACTGATAAGGTTGGCACTGCCGGCACCCGCCAGGCGAATGAGTGGTGAGGCCATCGCCAGATCCGGGTTATTGGCCACACCATTTTTCAGACTGAAACTGCCGGTCAGGCTGGAGAAGTCTGTCTTGCGTTCGCCCTCTTCCTGAGCCGACAAATCACCTTTTAGCTTGGCCTGGGCGCTGCGGATCATATGAGGGATATTCACGCCGTAAAGGGCACCGTCACTGATTTCAAACTTGCCGTTGGCGTCCAGGTTCTGCTTGATGTTATCCGGAATTAAGCTCTTGCCTTTACCTTTGACATTAAAAGCGGTGGCACCGGCAAGAATTTCCAAATCGGCCGCATCCTTGAGCAAAGGTTGAATTTTGACGCCACTGAGCTGAGTATCAAAATTGTAGCTGGCGACCTTATTGCGACCGTCAAGCTGTGCCTTGGTCATCAGTTTGCCCTGATACAAGTCAGCGCTGAGCTGCTTCATATCCAGCACGCCATTGTTCAGAGCCAGATCCATTTTCCAGTTTTCAGTGGTCAAGCCGGCAACCTTAATGGCCTTAACAGTAAGATCCATGGCGAAATTGACCTGCTTCATCGCACTCAAGTCCGGTTCACTGCCGGCCTTGGCGGCCGTTGCCGACTCAGTGGTTTTGACTGCGGCTTTATCTTCCTCACCGGCAGGCAGTAACTTGTCGAGGTCAATTTCCCCCAGGGCCAACTTGGCTTTCACATCCGGTACCTTGCCGCCGAAAGCCACTTTGAGATCCCCTTTGCCTTCAATATCGGCCACCTTGAGACTGCTCAATACCAGCTCGGCGTTTTGACGGTTGAGATCCAATTTCACATCGGCATTCAGATCGGCGCTCAACTTGCCGCCGGGCATACTCTTGCCTTCAACGCGATTTTCAATGGCAAAGCCGGTGATCTCCAACTGCTTCATGTCCAGTGAGATCTTCAATTGCCCTTTACCCTCGCTGGCAATTTTCATGTCCGGCATGCTGCCGCTGAACTTATAAGCCAGAGGGGCAAATTTACCCAGCGAAAACTCGCCCAAGGTCAGGGACTCAAGTACAAAGGTTTGGTCACTGCCACTTCGCTTGTCGAGCAGATGAATTTGGGTATTGGTGATATTGATGCCACCGATATTGAGACTGGCCAGCCCCTGAGCGTTGCCTTCTGTATTCTTGGGTTGCTCTTTGGCCGTACCGGCATCGCCGCTGAGCCCATCCAGACTGGTGCGGCCGTCTTTCTGGGTTATGAGATCCAGTTTCAAGCCATCGAGGTTTAACTGGGCAATTTCCACTTCTTTACGAAACAGCGGCATCAGAGCAACTTCAGCGACAACCTGATTGACTGCCAACATCTGTTTCTCATCAAAACCATCCGGGTTACTCAGGCTGATACCGCCCAATTCAATTCCCAGAGTCGGGAAAAAAGTCCAGTTGAGATCCTGACTGATGACCAATTCACGCCCTGTCTGTTTTTTTACCGCATCGACTATTTGGGGTTTAAAGTCGTTGGGATCAAATAACAAGGTCAAATACAGAACCAGACCGAGAAACAATACCGCGAAAATACCCAGTATCCACTTAACCACTTTCATAATAGTTTCCTTGTTCAACAATAAGGACGAAGGCGCTTGTTCAACTGATAAAGGCCATATTCAAGGGATTTTGGCTGACGGCGATGCCATTATCATCGGCATAGAGCGTCATGCCGGGAGTTATCTGCACATCACCAATGGAAAGCGCACAGTTGATTTCTCCAGCCCCCTTACGCTCGGTTTTGATAGGTACCGCCGCCAGGGCCTTTACCCCAAGCTGCATGGTCGCCAAGGTGGCAACATCGCGCACGGCGCCATAAATCACGACTCCCTGCCAACCATGGTCAACTGCGCTTTGGGCAATAAGATCGCCCATCAGGGCCTTGGATGTAGAGGCACCACCGTCCACCAACAGCACTTTACCCGTGCCATCGGTAGCCAACAGCTGTTTCACCATGGAATTATCCTCGAAACACCTGACGGTTACGACTTCGCCCCAAAAAATAGACTTGCCACCAAACTGGTGAAAAACAGATGGCAGCAACATGAGATCATTTTCATAATGATCAAAGAGATCCGGTAACAAATCCAGCATATAGGCCTCCGTGCAAATACTGCTTTCTAGGTTAACGCCCTTATCCTGCCACCACAAGTTTCATGATAGCAGAACAGGCATCTCCTACGCTGTGCAGTGAAATGCTTGAGTAAGTTCGGAAATATACTATAAACTACTACAAGTGACAGCTTTACGATCCCTTTATCCTGTCCACTCTTTCGGGCAAAACTTCGTTTTAAGTGAACATACATGACAAAAGATCTCGATTTGCAGAGTGCTATTGCGGCGCTCGATGCATATGGATATGAAAAAAAACACTCAACGGATCTTGAGCAAGCCAGAAACAAACAACAGATGACCCGTTACTTGAAGTCTTTGGACTATAGCCTCAGGCGTTTGAAGCTTCTGCAGGAAGCGGTCAATGAATTGGTCGAAGAAACGCAGAACGACTTGCATAAACAAGAGCAAGTACAAACCTTCAAGACCAAGGTCATCAATTTATCCCGCGAACTCAATATGTCCTACGATGAAGTATTGGTCTATATGGCCAATCAAGGCGGTAAGTAAGTCCTATAGGGAAGTGAGTTCAGTATCGATCGCAATATAGTTCGATATACCAGAGAGGTGCAGACAATATCTGCGCCTCTCTTTTTATAACAATGATATAAACCCTTTCTGTCCAACAACTGTTTATTCCATCTTTTAAATTTCATTCCGTTATTGAAAGTTTCTAGTGCCTAACAAAAAGCAATAAGTATCCGCTCAAATCCCCAACCTATTATTCGTCCGGATTATTCCAAATAATCCCATGGAAATTATGAGGCTTTATAGCGCACCCTCTTGTTTGCACTACACTTAAGGAAAGTACAAACGGCCCAGTTTGAAAAGATAAGGGCTCAAAGCTGTGACGAATGGAGGGCAGCAACCACTATGGGAAAGATGCTAGTGCCTTTGGCTCTGCTGCTACTCTTGTTTATCTGGCTCAGCGGGCCCAGGCAACCAACCTCCCCTGTTTTACTCAATCAGACCCCGGTTCGTATCGCCGTGTCCACCTCGCTGCTTTCAGCCCCTGTTATCATTGCCGATAAGCTCGAACTCTTTGCCCGCGAAGGCGTCTATGTGGTGCTGCAACCACTTCAAGGTGGCGATCTTTGTTTCGAGGCCCTGCTCTATCACAGAGCGGATCTGGCCACCAGCTCAGAGTCAGTGGTGATGTTCAACAGCTTTGAGCGAACCGACTTTACCGTGCTGGCCAGCTTTGCCGAATCGGATAACGACATTAAGCTGTTAACCCTGAGCCAGAGCGGTATCACTACCCCGGCGCAACTGGATGGCAAACGCGTTGGAGTCGTTGCCGGCAGTGCCAGCGAGTACTTTCTCGATACCATACTGAATATTGCCGGACACCCAGCCTTGGCGCCAGTTAGGGTGGATATCCGCCCGTCTGGCTTGGCACCGGCGCTGTTAGCTGGCGATGTGGATGCGATTTCAGTTTGGGAGCCCTACGGATTTCAGCTGCTCAAGCATCAACCGGGCAAGATAAGCGAGTTCCCCAGCCGGGGGTTATATAGCCTTTCTTTCAATCTCATCAGTCGTAAGGCCGACAACCAAGCGTACTACGAACATCATGTGCGGATCCTCAAGGCGTTGAAACTCGCCAGTGAATTTATTGTTCTGCACCCGCAGGAAGCCCGTCAACTGGTTGCCGAGTATCTGCACCTGCCAACAGAGGAGGTTGCCGCCCTCTGGCCCGACTACCTGTTCCGTCTGTCGCTGGGTAACAGCCTGCTCAGTAATCTGCAGTCGCAAGCCCGCTGGGCCATGGCCAGCGGCACCATTGAAGCCCGACAGCTACCGGATTTCAGAAGCGTCATAGATCCCACAGCATTGGATCAGATACAACACATGTCTTTGGTGGAGCAGCAATGAAGCTATCCAGCCGCCTCAATATTCTGGTCATTCTCTGCATCACCCTGACGCTGGTACTGGCGCTGTCACTGCTGCAACAGCGCCATTTTTCCCAGCAGACATTCCAGCAGATGCACAAACTGGTGGAGCTGCAACTGCATCTGGATCTGCTGCGCTCCAACTTGTGGCTGCTGCAGCAATACCGGGATACCCGGGCAGTTGAAAATACCCAGCGGGATCTGCTGCGCCTCAACGCCCTCTTGAGTAACACTCAGGTCGATGATGAGCAGCAACAGCAGCTATTGGCCAATTTAAAACGCCAGAGCAACAACATCGGTACCCTGCTGGAGCATTCCCTGCCCAAGCTGTCGCTGATAGCAGATGATCAGTTGGTCAGCAGCATGTTGCTGTCCAGATACAATATGAGCATTCAATCCATGAGCGAAGATCTGTTTCGCTTTCAACATTACACCATGGACAGAGCCCGTATGCTGCAGCTCAGTCATCTCTATCTCAACGGCGCCCTGCTGCTGGCCATTGCCCTGTTGGTGACAGGCTTTACCCTGCATACTCTGAGGCGTTTTCGGCGCCACTTGGGCAGTTTGAAACGCGGCATTCGCGATCTGGCCAAAGGCGATCTTCACAGCCGTATCAGGTTGGAACAACAGGATGAACTCTCGGAGCTGGCCAATGAATTCAACAATATGAAACAGGCATTGATGGAAACTACAGCCCGAAAGGAGCAGTTACAGCTGGAAGTGGAGGCGCAAACCCGTCAGTTGCAGCAGCAACAGGATAGGTTAAGATATTTGGCGGACCATGACGATCTCACCGGTGCACTCAATCGCGGTGCCGCCACCACCGAGCTGGAAAACGCCATAGTACGTTGCCAACGTCAACAGCTTAAAGCGGCGCTGCTGTTTATCGATCTGGATAAATTCAAACCCATTAACGACAACTTTGGCCACAGCGCCGGTGACACAGTGCTGGTGGAAATCGCCAAAAGGCTGCGAGAGACCTTAAGACGCTCGGATTTGGTGGCCCGTATCGGCGGCGATGAATTTATCATCTGGCTGGAGCCGATAAATAGCCGCGAAGAAGTCTGTGCCGTGTTGGAAAAGATTCATGCCTTGGGTGCCGATATCCCCTGGCAAGGGCAACAACTGCAAGTCGGCCTGAGCACCGGCATCAGTCTCTATCCCGAGCATGGCGACACCCTGGCCGAACTCATCGGCGCTGCCGACAGTGCCATGTATCAGGCCAAGCAGGCACAACCTCAGGCTTCCATGGAACTGGCACTAAAGAAGCGCTACAGCTTTGCCTCACCCAGTGCCGATGCCTGACTATGCTTGCCCGGCCACACACGCCTGAACTTCAAACTGCCGGCCAGAGGCGCCTAAACCAGCTGAACCTCGGCAGTCTTATCGCCAACAACAGCAACATGGCAGCAAGGTAAAGGCTGGGCTCAATGATTTCAGACTTCACCGACCAGTAATAATGCACGGGTACCAACAGGGCAATGGCATAAATACTGTAATGCAGTTGCTGCCAACGTCGCCCCATCCGGCACTGCAATGCCTTGAACGAGGTCAGCGCCAGCGCTGCAAGCAACAACCAGGCGCTAGCCCCCACCAGAATATAGGGGCGCTTGATAATTTCACTGAATAGCAGCTCCCAGGCAAACAGCAGATCCAGGCTGAAATAGCTGAGAATATGTAAACAGGCCCAGGCAAATACCCAGAGTCCGAGCAAACGCCGAGTCTGCATCAACAACCCCAATTTGAATTTTCTGGCAACTGGCGATACCAACAAGGTGGCCACCAAGGCGTTGAGTGCC
Organism: Shewanella sp. 38A_GOM-205m; assembly: GCF_000518445.1. Lineage (NCBI taxonomy): Bacteria > Pseudomonadati > Pseudomonadota > Gammaproteobacteria > Alteromonadales > Shewanellaceae > Shewanella > Shewanella sp. 38A_GOM-205m. The sequence goes on from NZ_JADP01000002.1 coordinate 106,453, forward strand.
CCTTTGCCGGTGAAATGGATAATATACTGCACAGGATCGCCACCGGCGCTATCTGTCACCACTTGCAGAGCCAAATAAAGCAGTGGCAAGCCGGCCGCCAAATGCAGCAACGCCTTTAACCAAGGCAGTAGCTTGGGGTCTAAGCGCATCAATAATATTTCCTTAAATCCAGATCCCGGTAAAGATGGGCTACTTGCTCGCCATAACCGTTGAACATCTGGGTCGGGATCCGTTTGGCAGAGAAGATCCCACCTTCGGCAATCCGCCGCTCTGTCGCCTGTGACCAACGCGGGTGATCCACCTTGGGGTTCACGTTGGCATAAAAACCATATTCATGGGGTGCCAGTTGATTCCAACTGGTCGGTGGCTGTTTGTCCAAAAGCCTAATTTTCACGATAGATTTAATGCTCTTGAAACCGTATTTCCAGGGCACCACTAAACGCACGGGAGCCCCATTTTGCGGCGGCAGTGTCTTGCCATAGAGGCCCACCGACAGGAAGCTTAACTCGTTCATCGCCTCATCGAGTCTTAATCCCTCCACATAGGGATAATGAATGCCACCGCCCATCAAGCGATTGCTTTGCCCAGGCATCTGCTCGGGATCAAACAGGGTTTCAAAGGCCACATGAGTTGCAGAGGATTTGACTCCGGCCTTGGCCAGCAAAGCCGCCAGCGGAAAGCCGACCCAGGGGATCACCATGGACCAGGCCTCGACACAGCGCAAACGATAGTGGCGCTCCTCAAGGGGAAGCAACTTGAGCAGATCGTCATAGTCCAGTGTCAAAGGGCGCTCGACCTTGCCTTCCACTTTCAGCATCCAGGGATTGACCTTGAGGCCCTGACTAGTTTCGAAGGGATCTTGTTTACCTGTGCCAAACTCGTAAAAGTTGTTATGGCGGATCACCTTGTCAAGGGGTGTCAGGCTTCCCGGTAATTGAAAGTTCGGGTTGCTGCGATAGTTGAGATTTGAGGTCACAAATGCCTCGCTCTCGCGCTTTTCACCAAAAAGGTCAAACAGGCCTGCCTGAACATGGCCGGGAATACTGGCACCTATGGCGCCGAGCCCCAACGCCTTGACTATGTTGCGCCGATCGCGAAACACGGCTTCCGGCGTGACTTCAGTTGCTGGCAACTCCCAGGGCATTTGCCTGCCGATACCCGGTTTAAATTTTTTATTGCTCACAGAGACCTCTCAATAGCTGCAGTCAATTCAGTTTATAAGACCCAGGCAGGCAAAGAAAAATTTCCTGCTGGAATAATTCCTGCTGCTTCATTGGCTGAACCTTGGCTGACAAGGGGTACAAAATGGGCAACTCTTGGCCATTTATCCTGAGTCTGCATGCCCTGGCCCTTGAAGGCCCTGACTCATTCTGCGACTCTATCCGGGTTTTCCGCTCCTCTTTTTGCACTCAAGGGACATGATATGGACTTGGCCACCACAATTTCCGCGCCTCAACTCATTGCCGCCGCAGCAGTATTACTGCTGGGTATCTTGCTTGGCGCCCTCTTTAATCAGCGCATGACCCGCGGCCGCTGGCAACAGATCAAAGACCAGTTAGTGCTGCAACATGAACAAAGATGCAGCGAACTTAACGAACAACTCAGCAACTGCCAGGAAAAAGCCGAATGGCTAGTGTCCCAGCTCGGCAAGGCAGAGGCCATTGCCGAGCGGGTGCCCGACCTTGAACAGCAACTTAAGGATGCTCAGCGCAAGCAGTTGGAAACTCAGTTAAACCTGTCAAAATCCAATGCCATGCAGCAGACAATCAGCGCTCGCTTCGACGCCGAGCAACAGGCGCTCAACGATAAGATTGAACTGCTTGAGCGCAGTGAAACCCGCCTGAAAGAGCAATTTGAAAACCTGGCCAACAAAATTTTTGAAGACAGAAGCGAAAGGCTAAAATCCCAGAATCTATCGCAGCTGGATGGTGTTCTTGGGCCGCTGAAACAACAACTCGAAGGATTCAGAAGACAAGTTCATGAATCCTACTCACAGGAACAGAGTGAACGTTCCTCACTGAAACACCAGCTGGAAGATCTCAAGCAGCTCAACCTGCGCATGAGCCAGGATGCGGTCAACCTCACCAAGGCGCTCAAGGGCGACAACAAACAGCAAGGCAACTGGGGGGAAGTGATCCTGGAGCGGGTGCTGCAGGAAAGTGGCCTCAGACAAGGGCACGAGTATGACGTGCAGCAGGATCTGAAAAATGATGCCGGCAAGCGCTTTAAACCCGATGTCATCGTCCACCTGCCGGCCAACAAGGATGTAGTGATAGATGCCAAGATGTCACTGCTAGCCTATGAGCGCTACTACAATGCCGACACCGATGAAGAGCGCTCCCTGGCGCTGCGTGAACATATCAACTCTATCCGCGGTCATATCAAAGGCCTGAGTCAAAAGGACTACCAGCAACTGCACGGCATCAAGAGCCTGGATTATGTGCTGATGTTTATTCCGGTGGAACCCGCCTTCCTGCTGGCACTGGAACAAGAGCCGCAGTTGGTTAATTTTGCGCTCGAAAACAACATCATGCTCGTCAGCCCAACCAATCTTTTGGTGGCACTGCGCACCATCAATAACATCTGGCGCTACGAGTATCAGAACCAACATGCACAAAGGATCGCCAGGCAAGCCGGCAAAATTTACGATAAACTCTGTGGCTATCTGGAAGATATGGACAAACTCGGGCGCGCGCTGGACAATGCAGAGAAGTGTTTCAACGGCGCCATGAATAAGCTGGCTACCGGCAGGGGTAACCTTGTCCGCCAGGCTCACCAGATGCAACAGTTGGGCGTTGAAACCAGTAAACAACTGGATAAACAGTTGCTTGAAAAAGCGATGACAGAGACTTCCTTGTCTACAGAGCAGGAGGTTGATGCCATAGAGGATGCAGAGCCGGACAGCGAACTGGCTTCCTGAGCTCAACCCCGCTCTCAAGTGAACCAGGCCATCAACAAGGAGTTTTAGATGCGCAGAGCCTTGACCCGAATCGCCCTCGCCGGCAGCGTTGCCTTGAGTGCATTGACAGTATCCACTCCCTGGATGCTGTTTCCCGGGATAGGCCATGCGGCCAAGGCACCTGCCGCTTTGGAGCAACAACGCCAAAGCTACCTAAAGGCCAGAGAAGCGCTGGATAAAGGCCAACTTGAGGAGTATCGCAAGCTCAGGGCCCAACTCAAGGATTACCCACTCAATATCTATCTGGATTTTCACGCCGAGCTGGATGACATAATGGCGCTTTCTGGCTCAAAGGCGCTAAAGGCACTGGACAAGTTTGAGCATTCACCCTTGCACGCCAGTGCCCGCCACAGGTATCTGGTGCAAGCTGGTGCCGACAAACGCTGGCAAGACTTTCTGGCCATTTCCCCGGAACTTCCCCGAGCCACAGAGCTGCAATGCTATTTTTACCGGGCCAAGCTTGGCCAGGGTGAGACTCAGGTCGCCTGGGATGGCGCTCGCCAACTCTGGCTCTATGGTCGCTCCCGTCCCAAGGAGTGCGATCCCCTGTTCAATGCCTGGAGCAAGGCCGGGCACCGCACTCAGGAATTGATTTGGTCGCGGATGATGCTGGCCTTTGATGCCGGCCAAAGCGGTCTGCTGCAGTATCTGGGGCGTAAAGTGACTCAGCATCAGAGCCAGGCCAAGCTGCTGCAGGCGGTATACAAGGATCCCAATCGCCTCAGGCACATGAATCAGTTCGATGGCGATGCCCCCATCTACAGCGATATAGTGTCCGCCGGGCTTAAGCGCTTGGCCCGCAAAGATCTGCGTCAGGCAGTTCGCCTGTACGTCAAGTATGAAAAGGCCAGCAGATTCAGCGATTTCCAAGGGCGACAACTCAACCGTTATCTGGTCAGGCGAGCGCTTATCGTCGAGGACGAGGGGCTGAGAGATCATATCGACACCATGCTGCCGCTGCTCAAGGCCGACGATCTGACCGAGCGCCGTCTGCGCTGGGCTATTGCAGAGCAAAATGACGCCGATATCCGCCGTTTTCTGCCGCTGCTCAGCGACGAAGGACGCAACGATGCCCGCTGGCGCTACTGGCACCTGAGGGTCAATGGCCGGGACGATGCCATGCTCGAAGCGCTCAGCAAAGAACGTAATTTCTATGGTTTCTGGGCCGCCGCCGAACTCGGTGTCGCCCCTAACCTGGCGCATGTGCCGACTCAATCCCAAGCGCAAATGCAGGCAAGACTCGCCGATGACAAGGCGCTGGCGCGGGTATCTGAACTGCTGGCGCTGGATAAACTGGTCGATGCCCGCATCGAATGGAGCCAAATGCTCGCCCGCCACAACAAGCAGATGCGTGCCCAGTACGGCGTCTACGCTCAGGAGCAAGGGTGGGACGCGCTGGCGGTTGAAGCCAGTATTCAGGCCCGGCTATGGAATGATATGGAGATGCGCTTTCCCTATGCAGCAGACCCTTTCTTTACTCGGGCCGGCAAAGACTTCAAAGTCAATGTCAATGAAATTCGCGCAATCTCCCGCCGCGAAAGCGCCTTCTACCCCTATGCGACTTCGTCAGTGGGCGCCAGAGGCCTGATGCAGCTGATGCCGGCCACCGCCAAGCAAACCGCAAAAGAGTTCAAACTGGCGTTCAACGGCAGTCGCAGTCTGTACGACCCGGCCATCAATGTGCCACTCGGTAGCGCCTACTACACCAAGCTGCTGGAACAGTTCGACAACAACCGGGTGCTGGCCGTTGCCGCTTACAATGCCGGCCCTCACAGGGTAAAGCGGTGGTTGAAGCAGAGCGATGGCAAACTGGATGTGATGGGCTTTATCGAAACCATCCCCTTCAGCGAAACCCGCTCCTATGTGCAGGCCGTATTTACCTACCGGCAGATTTATGAGCTGCGTCAACAACAGGCGCTGCCACAATTCAGTGAAACAGAGCTTGGCCGCCGCTATTGAAGCGGCGGTGAATTGGCACTGAGTCAATTTCCCAACGCTTTGATATTAAAGCGCTTGTTCCTCGCTGTATTTTTCAGCGCTCGGTACTTTAGTGGGGTAAATGGGCTTGTTATCCCACGGCTATAATGGGAATAATTAGCATTCATTTAGCTAACTCCGTTGATGACTGCATGGATCTTTCTCCTCCGCGGCACATTGCCTGCGAATATCAGCCACTTGTTTGCCCCAGGGCCCTGACCATTCAGGGCTATGAGGCCCTGGCCCGCTTTTACAATCAAGAGGGAAAGGCGCTGGCGCCAAATCTGGTATTCGACTGGCTGCACAGAGACAGCCGCGCCCTGGCGGCGGTAGAACTGCAAGCCAAGCTGTTGCAACTCAATCAGACGCCTAAAACGCCAAGGCTGCACCTGAATCTGGATCCCCACGCGCTGGACAGCACCAACTGTCAATGCATGATGCAGGCGCTGGACAAATATCAGCAGCAAACCGGAGGCTTGACGGTAGAGCTGATAGAAAACACCTGTGTCAATGACGCCGATAAGGCCCAGGCACTACTCAAGGAACTGCACCGCCGCGGGATTACCGTGGCGCTCGATGATGTCGGTGCTCCCCATGCCATGGTGTCGCTGCAACTGCTGACTGCCATCGACTGCATCAAGCTCGACCGTCACTGGCTGAGTGCCATCAAGGCACCACTCATGGCTAAGCTTTTGGAAAATCTGCTTAATTTTGCCAAGTCCTGCCAAAAAATAACTATACTCGAAGGAATTGAAACCGAGCAGCACCTGTCTCAGGCACTGGCTTTGGATGTGGATTTAGTGCAAGGTTTCTATTTCAGACCTCAGTTCATCCAGACGGAGCCGGAACTGATTTCAGTGACCATCTAACAAGGAAGCCAATGTGTCCAAGAGCCAGATAACCCAGGTACTGCAGCAACTCGAGCAAGTTTTGATAGGCAAGCCCAGGGTAATACGGCTGGCACTGGCCTGTTTACTGGCCCGCGGCCACCTGCTGATTGAAGATCTGCCGGGCATGGGCAAAACCAGTTTATCCCACGCACTGGCGCAAACCTTAGGCCTTAGCTATCAGCGGGTTCAGTTTACCAGCGACATGCTGCCGGCGGATATTCTCGGGGTTTCCATCTTCGATAAGCAGCAATCTGAGTTTGTATTCCACCCTGGCCCCATCTTCAAACAGATGGTGCTGGCCGACGAAATCAACCGCGCCAGCCCCAAGACCCAGAGTGCCTTACTCGAGGCGATGGCAGAGCGACAGATCACTGTCGACGGTGTGACCCACAGGCTGCCGCATCCCTTTTTCGTGGTCGCCACCCAAAACCCCACCGACCAATCAGGCACCTTTCCACTGCCGGAATCCCAGCTGGACCGCTTTATGATGCGCCTCTCCATTGGGTATCCCAGCCAGGACGCCGAGTTGGCCATGCTCAAAGGACAGGAACGCAACCAGCCCCTGCCCCAGTGTCTGAGTGCGCTCGAGCTGGATCAACTGCAGCAGGAGTGCGAACAGGTGGCCGCTTCCGATGCCCTGCTTAACTATATTCTGGCGCTGGTGGAAGCTTCCCGCAGCCAAAACGAAGGCTATGGCCTTTCCCCCAGAGCCACCAAGGCGCTGCTGGCGGCTGCCAAGGCCTGGGCCTATATCCAGGGCCGTCAATATCTGGTGCCCGAAGATGTGCAAGCTGTGTTTGGCGCCGTTGCCGAGCACCGCCTGCGGCATTCGAGCCAACTTCAGGGCGAGCAGTTATCGGCCAAGTTACTCGGCACCATTAACCCCATTCGGTGACGGCGAGATGGCCTCTGTGACCTCCCTCTTCTCTGCCCGGCTCAACCGCTGGTTGTCACGGCGTATTCCCGCCGCCAAAGAGCAACGTTTGAGCCACAGAAGCATCTTTATTCTTCCCAGCGGCTTCGGCGTTATCTGGCTGGCGCTGGTACTGCTGCTGTTTCTGTTCGGCACCAACTATCAAAACAACCTGGTGATCGGCCTGGCCATAGTATTGGCCAGCGTGTTTCACACCTGCATCATTCACAGTTACCGCAACTTAGCGGGACTGAGACTCAGTGCCCGTAAGCCTCCCCAAGCCTACGCCGGCGACAGCCTCTCCTTCCCTGTGACCGTCAGCGCCGACAGAAGCCTGTTTCGGCTCGGTTTCAGCTACCCGGGAGAGCGGCAAGTCTTTGTCTCCTGTGTCGATAACCAGGAGCAGACGGCTTTGGTGCCCATGCAGCCAAGGCCCAGAGGCCTTTGGCATCCAGGTAGACTCAAGGTGGAGTCCTGCTATCCTCTGGGGCTCTGTCGCGCCTGGTCTCATCTGGATCTCGACACCAGTCAATGGGTGTTTCCAGCGCCTGTGGTCAGCACACCTAAACTGGGGCGCAGTGAACACGTCCCCGAATCCCAAGACAGTGGCGAGTGGCTCAGCGGCGTCGATGAATACGCCGGTCTTAAGAGCTATGTTCCGGGTGAATCGCTCAAACAGGTGGCCTGGAAACAGTGGGCTCAGGGCCGAGGCATGCTCAGCAAGGAGTTTGCCGAGCCTCAGGGGGCGCCCTTGTGGCTGGAGCTTGATAGCAAGTTAACCGGCGATGAGTTGGAAAAGCGCCTGGGTGAGCTGAGTTATCAGGTCAATCAACTGGCCCATTCAGGCCAAACCTGGGGGCTTAAGTTAGCGGGCAGGACCATAGCGCCTTCTCAAGGCGAACCTCAGCGTCAGGAATGCCTCAAAGCCCTGGCGCTCTATCCGGCCAAGGCTGAAGGTACCGGCCGATGAAAACCGCGCGCTTGAAAGCAACGCTCAAGGAAACCTCGGAGGAGATCATCACCCGCCGCACCTTGCTTTGGCTGCTGATCACCAACCTGGCAGTGCTGGCGCCGCTTGCAGGCAAAATCACCTTGGGAACCCTGGGGATCTGCGCCATCTGTTTTGTCTGGCGCTTGGGGATCTATCTTGGCAAGGTCGCCAGGCCCCCCAGAGTGCTGGTGACTGTGCTGGCCATTGCTGCGGCGCTGACGTTGGCGCTGGTGAGTCGCGAACTTGGCCTGCTCAATGCCCTGGTCAACTTGTTGATCCTCGGCTATTCCCTCAAATATATCGAAATGCGCAGTCGCCGCGATGTCAAAGCCGTGGTACTGGTGGGCTACTTTCTTATCGCCCTCACCTTTATCGACCATCAGCAGATGCTCGACACCCTGCAACTCTCGCTGGTGGCGGCGCTCAACACCTGTGTGTTGGCAAGCCTCTACCACGAACAGGCCTCGTTCAATCGCCAGATCAAGCTAACCCTGGTGCTGCTGGCACAGAGTCTGCCGCTGGCACTGCTGCTTTTTGTAGTGCTGCCGCGTTTCAGTCCGCTTTGGATGGTACCGCAGATGAAAAGCAGTACCACAGGTCTGTCCGATGAGCTGAGCTTTGGTGATATCTCACGCCTGACCAAATCCAACGAGCTGGCATTTCGCGCCAGTTTCAAGGGCCAGATACCGGCTCCGGAAGACAGGTATTGGCGCGCACTGGTATTGGAGGAATATGACGGCAAACGCTGGCAACAGTCGCGGGGAATAAAGGCGCTGCAGCAAGACAGCTTTATAATGAATCGCCGCCCCGAACCCGGCGCCCCAAAAGGGCCTTTTATCGATTACAGCATCATAGCCGAGCCGAGCGGCCAGCATTGGCTGTTCGGCTTGGATCTCGCCTACAGCATGGATCCACGCCTGGTGAATCTGCCGGACTTTCGCCTCTATGCCGTGAGGCCGGTAGAACAAAGGTTGCAATACCGGGTGATGAGCTATCCTGATGCACCCCTGGATAACCGCTTGAGAGCGCCGCTGCGGCAGCTCAATCTGAGCCTCCCCGATGGAATCAACCCCCGCAGCCGCAAACTTGCCGCCGATTTTGCCCGCCGTTATCCGCAAGCCGAACAGCGCTTGACGGCCATGATGCAGTATTTCAACAGTCAGCCCTTTTTCTACACCCTGACGCCCCCGCCGGTGGGGCCGCAGCAACTGGACGACTTTTTGTTTGAAAATCGCGCCGGGTTCTGCGTTCACTACGCCTCGGCATTCACCTTCATGGCCAGAGCCACCGGCTTGCCCGCCCGCATTGTCACCGGTTATCAGGGCGGCGAATACAACCCGCAGGCCGGTTATCTCAGCGTGTATCAATATATGGCCCACGCCTGGAGTGAGGTCTATCTCGAAGGTAAAGGCTGGGTACGTTACGACCCCACCGCCATGATAGCGCCCGAACGAATTGAGCAGGGTTTCGACTCCCTGTTCAGCCCGGAAGAAAGCTATCTTTCCGAACTGCCGTTTGCCGGGGTGCGGGCCAGCGACTGGTACAACAGCCTGAGACTCAGGCTCGCCAGCCTAGATTACTACTGGAGCGTCTGGGTACTGGGTTTTGACAACGCACGCCAGCAAGAAGTGCTCTCCAAACTGCTGGGGGAAGTGAGTATCGGCCGCCTGGCAGCCTTGGTCCTCGGGGTGATGGCCCTCACCTTTATCGTCATTATGTTCACCACCGGCCTGCTGCGGCTTAAAAGAGGCCCGGACAGCATCAACCGTCACTATCTCAAGGTATGCCGTCAGGCTGCCAGACTCGGGCTGCCAAGGCAGGCTTCCCTGGGGCCAGTGGATTACGCCGCGGCGCTTGCCGCGCGCTGGCCGGCGCTGACAGAGGAGATAGAAAGCTGGACCTCACTCTATATTCAACTCAAGTATCAAGACGCTTCCAAGGAGTCGGCGATATATAAACGCCGCTTTATCCGCCAGTCCCGCGCTTTGTGGTTCAAACTGCTGAAACAAGATTTGCAACCCGATAAATCAAGCACCTAGAATAGAGCACCAAAGCAATAAACGGCCCAAAGCCAGGTAACCTTGCTGCCTATGTTTACTCTTATCCAGTCCAACAAGATGGAATTGCTGTCGGCCACCCTGGCAGACCGGCTTCGCGATGGCGTGCCCGGCATGTCGCCGCTTAGCTGCGAGCAAATTCTGGTGCAAAGCCCCGGCATGTCCACCTGGCTCCGCCTGGAGCTGGCGCGCCACAACGGCGTGGCGGCGGCGCAGGAGTTTCCGCTGCCTTCCAGCTTTATCTGGCAGCTCTGTTATCTGCTGCTCGATGATGTGCCCAAGGAAAACCCCTTTACCAAGGCGGCGATGACCTGGAAACTGATGGCACTGTTGCCCTCCCTCCTGGATAGAGACAATTTTGCACCGCTCAGACATTATCTGGGCGACGATGTCGAGCTCAAACTGTTTCAACTCAGCGGCCGTATCGCCGATATTTTCGATCAATATCTGGTATACCGTCCGGAATGGATCCTCGGCTGGGAGCAAAATGAATCCCCGCTGGAGATAGCGCCGCAGCACGCCTGGCAACCCGAGCTTTGGCGCGAGTTGGTGCGTTACAACAATCAGGAGCTGCAGCAGAGCCATTACCACAGGGCCAATCTGCACCAGGCGCTGATAGAAACGCTGACAGACGGCAGCAATCATGCCTTGGAAGGCCTGCCGCCCAGATTGTTCGTGTTCGGGATCTCCTCGATGGCACCGCAAACCCTGGATGTACTCTATGCGCTCGCCAGTCGCATCGAGGTAGTGATGCTGAGCCTCAGCCCCTGTCGTCACTATTGGGGTGATATCGTAGAGCCCAGGGCGCGGGCGCGAATGGCACTGGCTTTTGAGGGCAAGAAACAGTTGCCCGAGCTCTGGGAAGACAAGCTGGAAGTGGGCAACCCCATTTTGGCCAATAATGGCCGTCTCGGCCGCGAGCTGCTGGATATGGTGCTGGAGCTGCCACCCGAGCGGCTGGAACTGGAAGAGCTGTTTCACCCCGGCAACACAAATACCCTGCTCGGCGGCATTCAAAATGACATTCTGGAGATGGAAACCTTAGGCGAACCCCTGGGGCCGGATGTCAGCAAATACCTGAATATCGCCCGGCGCAGGCCCTTGGCCGCCACCGACGACTCCATCACCCTGCGAAGCTGTCACAGCCCACTGCGGGAAGTGGAAACCTTGCACGATCATCTGCTGCATCGCCTGCGCAGCGACCCTTCGCTTGCCGCCAAGGACATCATGGTGATGCTGCCCGATGTGGCCGCCTACGCCCCCTATATCGATGCGGTGTTTTCCGCCAAGAGCGGCGATCATTTCATCCCCTATGCCATAGCCGATCGCGGCGCGGCCCAAGAATCCCCTTTAATTGCCGGTTTTCTCAACCTGTTGGCACTGGACAAGAGCCGCTTTGGCCTGACAGACATCATCAGTATTCTCGAAGTGCCCGCTGTGCTCGCCCGCTTTGGCATAGCCCAAGAGGAACTGGAGCAGCTCAAGGGCTGGCTCAAGGCCGCCGGTATTCGCTGGGGCCGCGACAGTCACAACCGCGAAGAGCTTGGCTTGCCCGGGTTTGACAAACACTCCTGGGCCTTTGGGATCCGCCGCATGCTGCTGGGCTATGCCCTGGGCGATGATGCCGAGCTGTATCAGGGCGATCTGCCGCTGGCCGGTATTGAAGGTCAGTCGGCGCAGGCGCTCGGCAAGCTGTTGAATTTTATTGAAGCGCTCGATGACTTCAGGGAAGAGCTCAAGCAGCAAACCCCACCCGATGAGCGGGTGGCGCAGCTTAACGCCCTGCTCGATGCCTTTTATCTGGCCCAGGAAGACGATGCCAGGGAAGAGATCAACGACATTCGCCAGGCCATAGACAGATTCGCCGAAGAGCTGCGACTGTCGGGCTTTAGCGGGGTATTGCCGCTGACAGTGGTTTGGCAATGGTTCAACTCAACCTTGAGTGAGTCCAGGGTCGGTCAGCGTTACCTCGCCGGCAGCGTCAACTTCTGTACCCTGATGCCGATGCGCTCCATCCCCTTCCGCCAGGTGTGTTTGCTGGGAATGAACGATGGCGTCTACCCCAGGGTGCAACATCCTGTGGGGTTCGATCTCACCGCCCATGAAAAGCCAAGACGCGGCGACCGCTCTAGACGCCTGGATGACAGATACCTGTTTCTCGAAGCCTTGCTGTCGGCCCGGGATCAGCTCTATATCAGTTACATAGGCCACAGCGAGCGCGATAACAGTGAGCGTATTCCCTCCATGCTGGTATCGGAATTGCTGGAATACATTCAGCTGTGTTACCGCCCGGACGAGGCGCAATTTACGCCGTCCTCAGTGCCCACAGATGCCGATGAAATTGCCGCCCTTGGCGATCTGGCGGCCGATGCGCTAATGCAGCGCCTCATCATTCAGCAGCCACTGCAACCCTTCGACGCCCGGCTCTACAGTGACAGCGAGCTGCCCGGCAGTTTTGCAACCCAGTGGTGCCCCCGGGAGATGTTTGCCGCCCAAAGCCCGGCGCCTTTTATTGAGCATGAGCTGGGCGAGGAAACCGCCCTCAAGGAGCCGGAGCTGGAACTCTCGGCGCTGATCCGCTTTTTCCGCAACCCGGCGCAGTATTTCTGCCAGCGGGTGCTGCAGCTGGACTTGAGGCTGGATATCGACAGTCAGGACAATGATGAGCCCTTTGAGCTCAACGCCCTGCAACGCTATCAGCTGCAGCTGCTGATGATGCAGGATGCGCTGGAAGACGAGCGCGGAGAGCTGGATGAAACCCTGCTCGACAAGCTCAAGGCCGAAGGTCTGCTGCCGATGGCGCCATTTGACGATCTGCTGCTGGATCAATACCGCCGCGATATCGCCCCGGCGGTGGAGCGTACCCGTTTTCTTCGCGCCGAATTGCCCAAGCCCGATGCCGTTGAAATAGCGCTCAAGCTCGAGGTCAACGGCCGCGAGCTGCTGCTCTGTGGCCGTATCGAAGACTGCTACCCCAAGGGGCTGGTCAACTTAAGGCCGGGTACCACCAAGCCCAAGGATCTGTTGAGCCTCTATATTCGCCATCTGTGCCTCAATGCCAGCGGCATTCACAGGCACAGCTATCTGCTGGATGCCGGTCACTTCCACGCCATGGCGCCGCTCAAGGCCGAGTCCGCCAAGGCTCTGCTGGGTCAGTTGGCCGCCTTGTTTGAGCTGGGGCAGCACAGGCCGCTGCCCTTTATGGCGCAAACCTCCATGGCGTACTTCAGCGCCGAGGTTGAAGATGGCTTAAGCGTTGACACTGAACATCAGCTGCGGCTTGCTGAGGCCGAGAGCGCCTGGTTGGATGATGCCGGGTTCGGTGACGGCCAGGATCCCCATAACGCCCGCCTGTTCCGCTTTCCGGAAGACTTTGGTTTAACTCTTGATGACAGCGCCTATGCTGGCACGGCGACGGATTTTGGGCGCAAAGCCTGCGAACCTAAGTTAAGTGAAGATGAGTTGAGTGAAGATGAGTTGAGTGAAAATGAGTTTACGCTGAGCAACATGAGTGCGGGGTTGCCAGGCGGTTGGCAACTCAGACTCCAGCAAAGCCTGAGTTTCCCGGCGTTGGCCCAGGGGATTTTGGCGCCGCTTATCAGCCTTTACCACAAAGACAAACTGGCCGCCCTGGCCGATTTTACCCAGATGGGGCAGGAATAATATGCAAGCACTGGAGCCATTGAGTTTACCGCTGAGCGGCCGGCGCCTGATTGAGGCCAGTGCCGGAACCGGTAAGACCTACACCATTTCCGGCCTCTATCTGCGCTTATTGCTGGGTGATTTTGAGCGCCCGGGCCTTAGCTGTGAGCAGATCCTGGTGGTCACCTTTACCAACGCCGCCACCGAAGAGCTACGCGACAGAATACGCAAAAGGATCCGCAGCTGTTATCAGCGCTTTATCGGCCTAAGCGTCAAAGACGATTTTATCGAGCAGCTTTATCAGCGCTGCCCGCCAACGCAGCGCGCAACCGCCCTCAAGCAGCTGGATCTGGCGCTCAAGAGTCTGGATGAAGCCGCCATTTTTACCATTCACGGCTTTTGCCAGCGGATCCTCTCGGATATGGCCTTTGAGTCGGCGCTGCTGTTCGAGTCGGAATTTACCCTGGATGACAGTGAATATCTGCGCCAGAGTGTGCGCGATTTCTGGCGCCATGTCTGTTATCGGCTGCCGACAGCGCTGGCGACCGCGATAGCCGCCCATTACGCCACTCCGGATGCGCTGGGGCGCGAATTGAGACCGCTGCTCGGCGCCAGTCAAGCGAGCGCCAACCGCGACCCGGGGAAATTCGACCAATATGCAGAGCAGTTGCAGACTCAGCTCGCAAGGCTGCGACTGAGCTGGCCAAGAGAAAGGGACGCCACCGAGGCCCTGCTCCACAGCCTGCCGCTCAACGGCACCAGCTATGGCAAGCAAGCCGATGGCTACCCCAAACTCACGGCCATGCTGGAGCAGATGGACAACTGGGCCAAGTATCATAAGGGACTGCCGACACCCAAGCTGCTGGACAGCCTGGCTCTCGGGTCACTGAAACTGAGAAAAGGCGGCGAAATCCCCACAGCGCAACAGGCGCCGCTGCTGGCGCAGATAGAAGCGCTCAGAGACAGCGTAGACTCGCTTATTCCGGCATTCCTCTATCAGGCAAGAGCCCAGATAGCCGAGCGTTTTGCCGAGCTCAAGGCCGAGCGCAACCTGCTGAGCCCGGACGATCTGCTGCTGACCCTGGCCAAGGCCATAGGCGGCCTGACCCAGACGGCGCCGGATAGCGGCCTTGCCATCGGCGAGCAGCTCAAGCAGGAGATAGGCAAACGCTTCCCCGTGGCGCTTATCGACGAATTTCAGGATACGGATCCGCTGCAGTTTGCAATTTTCTCCGGCATCTACCCGGCGCAATTGCCACAGCAGGATGCCGGCGCCGAGCCTGAACCCGAGCCTGAGCCAAGTCGAACTCTGTTGATGATAGGCGATCCCAAGCAGGCGATTTACGCCTTTCGCGGCGCCGATATCTATACCTATATCGAGGCCAGGCGCAATACCGCCGATCACTATAATCTGGACACCAACTACCGCTCGGCCAGCAACATGATTGCAGCGGTCAACCGCCTGTTTGCCAACCACAGCGACCCTTTTATCAGTGACGCCATCCCGTTCGAGCCGGTCAAGGCCAAGGACGCCGGCAGCAAACAGCTGCTCGCGCCCGGCACAGACTCGGCGGCGCTGCAGCTCAGGCTGCTCAAGGAAGATCCGGACAAGGGCCTCAACAAGACCCAGGCCCGTAAACTGCTGGCCGAAGATGCCGCCGCCGAAATCGTGCGCCTGCTCAATGCCGCCAATCGCGGCGAGTGTCGCCTCAGTGGCAATGAGCAGCCGCTGCGCGCCCGGGATATCGCCATTTTAGTGCGCGACAGAAATGAAGCCGCCGTCATGCAACAAGCGCTCAATAGCCGCCAGATCGGCGCCGTGTTCCTCAGCCGCGACTCGGTAATGGTCACTGAGGAAGCGCAGGAAATCGCCCTTATCCTCAAGGCGCTCGCCAGCCCCAGGGATGAACGGGCGATTCGCTCGGCACTGGCCTGCCGCTTGCTGGGCTTCAGCGCCAATAAGATCCATGAATTCAACCAATCTGAGACACTGCGCGCCGAGGTGCTCGATACCTTCATGTCGTTGCATGAGCTCTGGAGCCGCCGCGGCATCATGCCGGCGCTGCTCAATCTCGCGGATCACTGGCAGCTGCTGGAACGGCTCGGCCGAGAGGCCAACGCCGAGCGGCGTCTCACCGATTTTCGCCATCTGGCGGAACTGCTGCAGCAAAAATCCACCGAGCTCGAAGGCATGAGCGCCCTGGTCAACTGGTTTGAGCAGGAACTGCTCTCCGGCCAGAGCCGTGAAGAGCAGCAACTGAGGCTCGCCAGCGAACAAAACCTGGTGCAGATAGTCACCATCCACAAGAGTAAGGGGCTGGAATATCCTGTGTGCTTCATCCCCTTTGTCAGTTTGGCCCGCGACGGCAGTCGCCGCCCCTCGCCCATGCTGTACCACAAGGACAATCAATTAGTCTGGGATCTGGACGCCAGTGACGAAGGCTGGGAAGCCTGTAAACGCGAGACGCTGGCCGAAGATCTGCGCCTCTTGTATGTGGCGCTGACCCGGCCCGTATATCGCTGTTATCTGGGGCTGGCCAATCACTGCCGCATGAACAAGACGGGCATCAACAGCTTTTTGAAAGATACCGCCATAGGCTATCTGCTCGGCATTGAAGACAAGGACTGTGACGGCGATAGGTTGCAAAGCGCCGCCGCATCCCTTGCTTGCGAGGCCATCTCCTTGACCGAGATAGACGATGCAGATCCAAGTCACCTTCAAGGCACTGAAAACCACTCCCAAAGCCCACTTTGTGCCCAGGTGCCGGCGGCGCGTCAAGGCGCGCCCTGGCGGGTCGGCAGCTATTCCGGCCTGGTCAAACATCTGCCCCACGAGCGGGTGTTGCCGGGCGCCGGTGATGAGGAGTTTGAAATCGAGCCCGCCTCAGTCTATGAGCCGCAGGATGTCTTGCAGGCCAACCGTTTCAGCTTCGAGCGCGGCGCCAATGCCGGTTCTTTTATGCACCTGGTACTGGAGAAAATCGACTTTACCCAGGCCGAGGAGGAACTCTTGCTGCATCTGCCCCAGGCGATGCAGCAGTACGGCATCGACAGCGATTGGCAAGATATGCTTTATGACTGGTATCGGGATCTGCTTAACGCCGAAATCGCTCTGCCCCAGGGGCAGAGTCTGCGCCTGGGCGACCTCAGCAAGCGCCAAAAGCTGGTGGAGATGGAGTTTTATCTGCCCCTTGGCGGCGATACCCAGCTTATCGATACCGAGCTCAGCCGCTTGCTGGCCAAGCACGGTTATGGCGGTGAACTGCGCTTCGATGCCTTCAAGGGCATGCTCAAGGGGTTTATCGATCTTACCTTTGAATATCAGGGCCGTTTCTACATTGCCGATTATAAATCCAACCATTTGGGGGATGATTTCAGCGATTACCGCCAGGACAAGATGGCCGCAGCCATCAGCGAGCACAGATACGATCTCCAGTACCTGCTCTACAGCCTGGCGCTGCACAGATACCTGAGCCTCAAACTGCCGGACTATTGTTATCAAAGCCATTTCGGCGGCTGCTGTTATCTGTTTTTACGGGGCATGTCCGCAGCCCATCCCGGCGCCGGGGTGTTTGTGGACAGACCGGATGAAGCGGTGATCCTGGCCCTGGATGCCTTACTCAAGGGCGAGTCGCCCTCGAGCGCCCCTCAGTTGGAGTTGAGTCTATGACAGATAGCCCATCCATACTGCACAGCAGCCAAGCTGTTACTGCGCTGCTCAAGCAATGGGAAGAGCAGCGGCTGCTGACGGCGCTCGACCGCCACTTTGCGCTGCAGATGGCCGCCATTCACCGGGAGCCATCGCCGCTATTTCTGCTGCTGTGCGCCCTGCTGAGCCGCCAGTTATCATCGCAGCACGCCTGCCTGCCACTGGGGAGCATAGCGTTTGATAATCCGCTGGCAGAGCCCCACCCCAGTGTGCGCCTCAATACCGACCCGGCAAGCCTTGAGCAGGCGGTGGCCAATTTTGCCGCCGTCGGCGTCCCCGGTGAAGACAAACCCTTGATCCTCGACGCTGGCCGCCTCTACCTCAAACGTTATTATGATTTTGAGTGCCGGGTCGCCCGGCGACTCACCGCCATGGCCGCCACTGAATACCCCGCCACCGACGAAGTGCGGCGCGCACTGGATTGCCTGTTTTTGCCGCCCGCCAGCCATACTGGCCAAGCGACTGATGGTGAAACTCAAACTAATAATGAAAATTCCGGCAAACGTGATTGGCAAAAAGTCGCCACCGCCACCGCCTATTGTCGCCAATTGGCGGTGATCACCGGCGGCCCGGGCACAGGCAAGACCACCACAGTCACCAAGCTACTGATGCTCCTGTGTCTCGGCAGTGAAATGAACATACGTCTGGTGGCCCCCACGGGTAAGGCGGCGGCGCGCCTGACCGAATCGATAAAGGCCTCAAAACAGCGCCTCGCCAAAGAGCTTATGCCCTTTGCCACCGAGCTTGACCTTGGTGCCATAGACAAGATCCCGGAAGAAGCTGCCACTGTGCATCGACTGCTGGGGGTGATCCCCGGCTCGCACAAATTCCGTCATCACCAAGACAACCCGCTGCATCTAGATCTTTTAATAGTCGATGAAGCCTCCATGGTGGACTTGCCTATGATGGACCGGCTGCTCGATGCCCTGCCCGCCAATGCCAGATTGATACTGCTCGGGGATCAGGATCAACTGGCCTCGGTGGAAGCCGGCGCCGTGCTCGCCGATATCTGCGCCGGTTTGCGCCACCAGCAGGACTGGCGCATGCGTTACAGCGCCGAGTTTGCCGCAACCCTGACAAGGCTCACCGGCTTTGACCTCAGCGATTGCATCAATCTCGCCCCCGGCATAGGCAACAATCTTTGTATGCTGCGTCACAGCCACAGATTCCGCGGCGATGCCGGCATAGGCGTGCTGGCCAAGGCGGTCAACCTCAGTGATGGCGCCGCGATAACTGAGGCCTGGAATGGCGGTTATCAGGAGCTTGAGTGGCTGGAAATCGGTAAACAGCAGCAGGGGCTGGCTCAGCTTCTCAGCCAGGCCTGTGAGCACTACCGCGACTATTTGGAAGTGGTGCACAGGCCGGATATCAGCGCCGAGGAGATCATCGCCCGTTACAACCGCTTTCGACTGCTGTGCGCCACCCGTGGCGGCGATTTCGGTGTCGAGGGGATCAATCGGCAACTGACGCAAGTGCTGAAACAGGCCGGACTGATCGCCCCACAACAGGAGTTTTATCCGGGTCGGCCGCTGATCATCCAAAGCAACGATTACAACCTGGGGCTGTTTAACGGCGATATCGGCGTTATTCTGCCCGACCGAGACAGCAACAGGCTGCTGGCGCACTTTATTCAGGCCGACGGCAGTGTGCTCAAGGTGTTGCCGGCGCGTCTTCCCGGCCACGAGACCTGTTTTGCCATGACAGTGCACAAGTCCCAGGGCAGTGAATTTGATTCTGTGGCCTTGGTGTTGCCGCCGAGCCCGAGCCCGGCGCAGCTGCAACTGCTCACCAAGGAGCTGATCTACACCGCCATTACCCGCGCCAAGCAGCATTTTTGCTGCCTGGGCAACAGCTCAGTGTTTGATGGCGCCTGTCGTCGCCTCACTCGCCGGGCTTCAGGGCTGGCCGATAGGCTATGGCAGTGATTGTGGCAGAGATTATGGCTATGGCGGCTTTGGCCGCGACTGGCTGGGACGATAGCGAGAACAGCAACCGGGCCAGATGCCATACGGCCCGCTTCGCTCTGGCGGCAAAATAACCAGATGAGAGCCTTCGTCAGCTGCCGTTATACTCAAGGCCTGTCTAAGCAGGCATAATATCGGCCAAGGTTATTTATCAGGCCGCTCAGTCAGGAGAATTCATGAGCAAAACCCATATCTTGTTACTCTGTGGCGGCGGGGCCGCCGAGCACAGTATCTCTTTGATGTCGGCTGACTATATCGAAAGCTGCCTGGCAAATATTCCCGACATGGAAGTGCTCAGGTTGGAGCTTGACGCCGCCGGCCACTACCACACCAAGCAGGGCCAGGTTTGCGAGCTGACCAATCGCCGTGAAGTGCGCTTTGATGAGGCCGAGCCCAGCTGGCCGGTGGACTATGTGATCCCTTGCATTCACGGCTATCCGGGTGAGACCGGCGATATTCAGTCCTATTTCAATCTGATCAACCTGCCCTATTTCGGTTGCGGCTCCGAACCCAGCAGCAACTGTTTCAACAAGGTCACGGCCAAGATGTGGTTCAGTGCGCTCGGCATCCCCAATACCCCTTATCTATTTCTCAGTGAAGCCGGTGAAGCGGCCAACTGCCGCTGCCGTGAGGCCTTGAATGAATGGGGCTCACTGTTTATCAAGGCGGCATCCCAGGGGTCATCCGTCGGCTGTTACCGGGTGGACAACGGCGATGATATCCCTTCGGTGCTGGAGCAGGCCTTCAGTTACTCCCCTTACGTGGTGGTGGAAAAGACCATCAAGGCCAGGGAGCTGGAAGTGGCCGTATATGAATACCAGGGTGAAGTGATTGCCACAGTGCCGGGTGAAATCATCTGTGCCAACAACACCTTCTACAGCTTCGATGAGAAGTATGATGCCAAGAGCAAGGCGGTGACCAAGGTCGAGGCCGAATTGAGCCAAGCGCAAATCGATACCATACGCGATTATGCCATTCGCGCCTTTAAGGGCATGAAGCTGTCCCACCTGTCGCGTATCGACTTCTTCCTTACCGATGAAGGCGAGATACTGCTCAATGAGATCAATACCTTCCCGGGCATGACACCCATCTCCATGTTCCCCAAGATGCTCAGCAACAATGGCCATGATGTCAGCGAGTGGCTGGTGAGTAACATAAGACGCCAGCTGAGCGAACCGCTCAAGTAAAGCACCCGTCCTGAGCCAAGCTCCAACCGGACCGAAGCACCAACCGGACTGAAGCAAAACCACACCCGCCACTCGCGCGGGTGTTTTTTATCCTGCTAAGCTGACAATAGTTGTGACGGCATGCAAGAGAACTTATGTTCAGTGCGATAGATATAGATCATCTGGTGTTGATCTGTAGCAGTCTCGAAACCAGCCAAGCATTCTATACCCAAGTACTGGGGGCTCGTTTCGAGCGGCGGCTCGACTCCCCTAGCCTGCTGCAACTGAGATTCGGCAACGCCCTTATCGATCTGGTGCCAAGAAGCGATCAACCTTTAGGCCTTAATATGGCGCACTTCTGCCTTAATATTGCCGCCAAGGATGAAGCCTCAGTGCTGCAACACCTGGAGCAACACGGCGTGCACCATGAAGGCTTTTCGGAAAAATACGGCGCCCGGGGTTATAGCCGCTCTATCTATATTTACGATCCCGACGGCAATCAAGTGGAGCTTAAACTCCTGAGTCGGCAACAGGAAAACTGCCAATAAGGCGTTGCTTAATCGTGGATTTTTACTGGTGATTTAACAGATAAAAAAGCGCGCCGGGAAAGTTCGGCGCGCTTTTTCATGAAGCAACAGGCTATGCCCAAAGCTTTGGGCTCAGAAGCCTTCCACTCCCTGCATATCCGGCAGGTGATGGGCTATCCCCTTGTGGCAGTCGATACAGGTCTTCTCACCGCTTGCCAGCGAGGTGGAGTGCATATTGGCCGCTCGCTGTGACTGACGGGTGAAATCCATATACTGGAAGTTATGGCAGTTTCGACACTCCAGCGAGTCGTTGGCCTTGAGTCTGGCCCACTCATGCTCGGCCAATTCACGCCGCTTGGACTCGAACTTCTCCCGGGTATTGATGGTGCCGAACACCTTGCCCCACACCTCTTTGGAAGCCTGCATCTTACGGGCTATTTTGTCGGTCCAATTATGGGGAACATGACAGTCCGGACAGGTCGCCCGCACCCCGCTGCGGTTAGTAAAATGTATGGTGGTCTTCAGCTCCTGATAGACGTTGTTTTCCATCTCGTGGCAACCGATACAAAAAGCCTCCTGGTTGGTGGCTTCCAGGGCAGTGTTGAAACCACCCCAGAAGATGATCCCGGCGACAAAGCCACCCAGGGTCAGAAAACCCAGACTGAAGTGAACACTGGGCCGGTTCAGCACCCGCCATATCTGTTTCAGTTTCTCAAACATAGCGACTCCTAATGGCTGGATGGGTTCTCAGCCCCGGACTTGAGCAAGTGATCCATATCGACAAAGTCATTCTCCACCATCAATCTGGCGTCCAGTTGCGGCACATGGCACTGGGTACAGAAATATCGTCTGGGTGACAGCTCGGCCAGGAAGTTGTTGTCTCTGTCCATATAGTGAGTCACGCTCACCATAGGCGCCTGCGATTCGCCGGTGCGACTGCGGGCATGACAGGACATGCACTTGTTGACCTTAAGATCCAGCTGGTAGCCGTCTATCTTGTGAGGTATGACCGGCGGCTGCATCGGGTAGTTACGGGTCTGTTTGATATCCGTATTTCTCACCTTCTGCATCACAGGTGGCGTCGGTTGGCTATTGAGCGGCGCCTGGCGCAAGGTCGCCACCTTATCTTCGGGAATGCCGGCAGCATTGACGGATAGCGCGGTCATCAGTGCAGCAAAGGCCAACAGGGTATGATTCGATTTCATCTTCTTATCCTCCTCAGGCCTTCATCACTTTCACGGCACACTTCTTGAAATCAGTCTGCTTGGACAGCGGATCTGTGGCATCCAGAGTCACCTTGTTGATCAACTGACTGGCATCGAACCAGGGGACAAACACCAAACCCACCGGCGGCTTGTTGCGGCCGCGGGTTTCCACCCGGGTCAGTATCTCGCCGCGGCGGGACACCACCTTGACCTCATCACCTCGGCGCAGGCCGCGTTTCTTGGCATCATCCGGATGCATAAAGCACACGGCATCCGGGAAGGCGCGATAGAGCTCGGGTACCCTCTGGGTCATGGAGCCTGAGTGCCAATGCTCCAGCACCCGCCCGGTGGAGAGCCAAAGATCATATTCGGCATCCGGGGATTCTGCCGCCGGCTCGTATGGCAGCGCGAAGATAACCGCCTTGCCGTCTTTTTTGCCATAAAACTCAAAGCCCTTGCCGGGTTTAACGTAAGGATCCGAGCCCTCACGGTAGCGCCAGAGGGTTTCTTTGCCGTCAACCACAGGCCAGCGCAAACCATGGGCCTGGTGGTACATTTCAAAGGGAGCCAAGTCATGGCCGTGACCACGGCCAAAGGTGGCGTATTCTTCAAAAAGCCCTTTTTGCACATAGAAACCAAAGTGCTTGGCTTCGTCGTTCAGGTACTTGTTATCGCTTTCACTGAGAGGGAACTTATTAACATTGCCGTTCTGATACAGCACTTCATACAAGGTCTTGCCCTTGTATTCGGGATTGGCCGCCAATACAGCCTCGGACCAGACTTCGTCTGTGGTAAAGCGCTTGGAGAACTCCAGCAACTGCCAGAGATCAGAGCGCGACTGTCCGGGCGCTGTCACCAACTGGTGCCAGAACTGGGTGCGGCGCTCGGCGTTACCATAGGCGCCCTCTTTCTCCACCCACATGGCAGTGGGCAAAATGAGATCCGCGGCCTGGGTGGTAACCGTTGGGTAAGCATCGGACACCACAATAAAGTTTTCCGGGTTACGGTATCCGGGCAAGCCTTCTTCGTTGATATTGGGGCCGGCCTGCATATTGTTATTCACCTGCACCCAGTAGCAGTTGAGATCGCCATCTTTCAGGCGCCGGTTCTGCTCTACCGCGTGGTAGCCTGGCTTGGGCGGAATGATCCCGGAAGGGATTTTCCAGATGGTCTCGGCAATCTTGCGGTGCTCTGGATTATTCACCACCAGATCCGCCGGCAAGCGATGGGAGAAGGTGCCCACTTCCCGCGCAGTACCGCAGGCTGAAGGTTGACCTGTGAGTGAAAACGGGCTGTTGCCCGGGGTGGCTATTTTGCCGGTCAGCAAATGGATATTGTAGATAAGGTTGTTACACCAAACCCCGCGGGTATGCTGGTTAAAGCCCATGGTCCAGAAGGAGGTCACCTTCACCTCGGGATCGGCGTAGAGTTTCGCCAGCTCCAGCAATTTATGCTCGGGTACGCCCGAGAGCTTGCTGACCTTCTCCAGGCTGTAATCGGCGACAAACGCCTTGAACTGATCGAAGTCCATTGGGGTCGATTCACCGGCGGTGGCCACGTTCTTGGCTTTTTGCTGCAACGGATGTGAGGGCCGCAGGCCATAGCCGATATCGGTTGTACCTCTGCGGAAGTTCACATGCTTGTTGACGAAGTCCCAATTAACCTTGTCATTACTGATGATGTAGTTGGCGACATAGTTGAGAATGGCCAGATCGGTTTGCGGCGTGAAGACAATCGGCAAGTCGGCCAAATCAAAGCTTCTGTGCTCGAAGGTGGACATCACAGAGACTTTTACATGGGGCGCGCTGAGGCGTCTGTCTGTGACCCGGCTCCAGAGGATTGGGTGCATCTCGGCCATGTTGGAGCCCCAAAGCACAAAGGCGTCGGCAGCTTCAATATCGTTGTAGCAGCCCATGGGCTCATCCATGCCAAAGGTACGCATAAAGCCGCCCACGGCCGAGGCCATACAGTGACGGGCGTTGGGATCGATATTGTTGGAGCCGAAACCCGCCTTCATCAGCTTGGAAGCGGCATAACCTTCCCAAACCGTCCACTGACCTGAACCAAACATGCCTACCGCCGTCGGCCCTTTGGTCTTGATGGTGTGCTTCCACTTCTCGGCCATAATGTCAAAGGCCTGATCCCAACTGATAGGGGTAAATTCACCATGCTTGTCGTATTTGCCGTCTGTCATCCGCAGCATGGGAGTCTGCAGCCTGTCATGGCCATACATGATCTTCGACAGGAAGTAGCCTTTAATGCAGTTGAGGCCGCGGTTGACCTCACTGTTGGCATCGCCATGGGTCGCCACGACCCGGCCTTCGCGGGTGGCCACCATCACAGAGCAGCCAGTACCGCAAAAGCGGCACGGCGCCTTGTTCCAATCTAACTGGGTGTGTTCTGAACTGGTGATCAGGTTGCTGGCGGTGGCAGGTAAAGCCAATCCGGCGACCCCGGCTGCCGCCATGGCGGCATTGGCCTTCATGAATTCGCGTCTGTTCATTTTCATTGCTCTTCCTCTTCGAGCTGTTCACACTGGTGATACACCATAGCGGTGGAGATCACACCCTTGAGGGCATTGATCTTGTCCATGGTGGCGAGGATCGCCTGTTCGGTCGGGCCTTCCAGCACCACAACCAGTTTGCTTTCATCGTTAACCGACAACTCGGCATTGCCGAATGACAGAATTTGCTGACGAACGCTGGCCATCTTGGGTGGCATCACCTGAAGGATCAGGCTGCTGACATGTAATTCCCTACTCATCTCGTTCCCCTGTTTTAAGGACTCTCGTTATGCTGGCGTTAACCGGCTCCCGGTGGACCGGTTAAAATTTGACTGAACCAGATGGCAAAGCCCAGACCGCTGACCAGTAAAACCGACAGCAGGGGTGCCAAAAAAACCGTCAGGAAGATAAATATCTTCAGCTCCAGACGTTTTTCATCAGTACTCGGTGTCTCGCTCATGGCTCCTCCCTAGGCGCTATGAAGATGGCTTGCTGCTGTGCTGTTCCAGGGCAACGGCCGCCAAGCCAGGCAGATTAAAGCCGCCTTTGAAATGCAACTTGTTTTTCGGTTTCAATCATAAAGGCAAAGTGTTAACAAACTGTATACCCCCAAGTTGGTAAACACCTGATGCCGTTGATCTGGATCATATAAATAGCCGGCAAAAGACGGATATCACAGATTTCAACCGCCTCAATCGATTGTAATTTCGACATTTTCCGTTTTTAGCTATTCAGGCTTACATGAAATACAGCAAAGAAGTGGCTATTTCGCCAATAAAGAGAGGTCAAAAAACCAACGAAATAAGCAAAATATCCATTAGGGAGTAGAGCCCAGCCTGGGCAGGCTTCAAAGGCATAGATCGACAATCAAGGGCGAAACAGAATCCTGTTCTATGTCACAGAACTCAGTAAAAACAGTATCTTGCAGTTGAAGCAACTAGCGTGGAGCCTTAGCATTATCATGCATTTTAGTTAAGTCTTTTAATTTCAGGGCAGACTTCACACGTCTGATTGTACGTCGCCCAACCAAGGAGAGCCTTTAGTGAATCCCTTCCCCCACTCTGCTGCCACACTCCCCATTTTGCTCGGCCTGAGCCTGTCATTTTCCGTTGTCGCAGCAGACAAAACATCGAGCCTGCAATATCAGACCTGGGCCCAAACCGCCGAAGAACTGCAGCGGGAAGATATGCTTGAGAAAAACCCCGCCAGCGTCATCCTCTGGGCTGGCTCGGCTTATGCCGAGGAGTACCATAGCCCCAGAGGGCATCACTTTGCCGTCGCCGATGTCAGCCATAGTCTACGCAGTGGTGTTAGCCCCAAGGCTGGTGAAACAGCCCTGTCGGCCAGCTGTTGGACCTGTAAGACGCCGGATGCGCCCAGGCTGATGAAAGAGCTGGGCGTCGAAGGCTTCTCGGCCAAGAGCTTTGCCGAGCTGGGTCCGGAAATCCAAAACCCTGTGTACTGCTCCGATTGCCATACCCAGGGTTCAACTGAACTGACACTGCCACGACCTCATGCCCAGGACGCCATGGCCAAAGTGCACAAACCCTTTGGTGAACAAAATCAGTCGATGCAGCAATCACAGGTTTGCGGCCAGTGCCATGTCACTTACTACTTTCAGCCTGAGCGTCAGGACAAGGTCAATATTCCCTGGATCTTCGGCAACAGCGCCGATGAGATAGAAAAGTATTATGATGCCCGGCAGTTTTTCGAGTGGGTGCACCCTGTATCGAGAACGCCGCTGGTGAAGGCGCGCCATCCCGAGTTTGAACATTGGAATCGCAGCGCCCACGCCAAGGCTGGTATCAGTTGTGTCACCTGTCATATGACCCAGGAAACCAGCGCCGACGGCAAATCTTTCACCAACCACAAGATAACCAACCATCTGCCGGACTTTGAAGGGGCCAATTGCAGCAGTTGTCACCAGAGTCAGCAGCAAATTACCCAGCTGATTACCGACAACAAGGCGCTGCTGGAAGCCAAGGCGCAGCAATTACAGGAACTGCTTATCAAGGCCCATTATGAAGCCGGCGCCGCCTGGAAGGCAGGGGCCCAATGGCAACAGATAGGGTATGCCATCATGGGGATACGCCATGCACAGTGGCGCTGGGACTTTGCCATGTCATCCCACGGTATTCACGCCCACAACGCCAAAGAGGGTGAAGCCTTGCTGGACAGGGGCTTAGAGCAGATCCGTGCTGCCAGAGAGATATTGAGCAAGCTGAATGCCGACCTTGGCGTAACCCGAGTCGATTATCCGGACTACAGTACCAAGGCCAAGGCGCAGGCTGCCATAGGCGTAGAGCTGGAGAAGCTGACCGAGGAGAAGCAAGCCTTCATCGAGACTGAAGTGAAAAAACATTGGTCCAAGGCTGCAAACTTCGGCTATTGAGCAGCAAGGTGAACAATAGCCGCGGTGGGAAATATGGCCGTTTACCAGGCGGGCACCAGCAGGCACTGTGTGTACTCTGGCTGTGCTCTGGGCCCGCCTGGTTTTTATCGCATCCACTTTAGGAGCCAGCTGCAGCTGTCCAGTTAAAACTGCTGCAACTGGTTGAGGATGCGCTTTTCCGATATCGGATAAGCAGTGCCCAGACTCTGGGCAAAACAGCTGACCCTGTACTCTTCCAGCATCCAGTGCACCTCGGCCAGCGCCTCCGGTACCGCCTGGCTACGCGGCACCTTGGCAAGCGCGGCCTTGAACTCTGTCTCGGCGTTGTGAATGCTGTGCAGGTGCAAACGGTCACGGTTGGGATCCACCGGCAGCTTGTCCAGGCGCAGCTCAATCGCCTTGAGATAGCGGATCAGATCCCCAAGACGGCGCCAACCGGAAGCTTCAACAAATCCCTTGAACACCAGGGCATCCAATTGGCTTTGAATATCACTCATGGCAAAAGCGATATCCAGGCTGATTTTGCCCTTGAGACGTTTACGGATCTTCTGGTGCAAAGTCAAAATCTGCTCCACCTTAAGGGCGATGGCCGCTGCGGTTTCATTGAGTTCGGCCCTGACTATCTCCTTGGCTTTGGCAAAGTCATCGGCGCTTCGGACATCCAACTGCTGCTCATCCAAAAGCTGCTGAATTGCCGCGGCAATAATGTCATCTATCAGTATCTGCACCTGGCCGAACGGATTGAAATACATCGCCAGTTTGGCCTTGTTGGGCAAGGCCTGCTGTAGATGTTTCACCGGCGACGGAATATTGATAAGCAGCAGCTTTCTCAGCCCTTGTCTGTGTTGGGAAAGCGCCTGCTGTTCGTCATCAAATAATTTGATAGAAACTGTATCGCCGGCATCCACCAAGGCGGGGAACGCCTTCACCTCATAGCTGCCTTTGCGGCTTTGATATTCTTTTGGCAGGTCGCCAAAGCTCCATTCGGTCAGGGCGTTTTGCTCTATACCCTTGTCGGCAACCTTGCGTATCGCTTGGTTCACCTGCCCCTGCAATGATGCCTTGAGGCTGTCGAGATCCCGGCTCTGAGCCAGGAGTTTGCCCTTATCGTCTTCCACCTTGAAGTTCATCTTCAGATGGTCGGCAATGGCGTTGAGATCGAAATCCTCCGGATTGACACGGGTGCCACTCATTCTCAGCAGCTGTTTGCACAGGGAGAGCAACAAAGGCTGGGCAAAAGGTTCCATCGCCTGCACACAGGCGCGGGCATAATCCGGCGCCGGCACAAAATTGCGCCGCAGCGGTTTGGGCAAGGACTTGATCAGGGCAACACACTTCTCCTCCCTGAGCCCCGGCACCTGCCAGTCAAAATCGGTTTCATCCAACTGATTGAGCAGCGCCACCGGAATAAGCACAGAGACGCCGTCATCCTCGGCCGCCGGTTCAAAATGGTAACTCAGCTTGAGGCTGAGATTGCCCTGCTGCCAGCTGTCGGGGAAGTCCAATGCCGATACATGGGTGTCATCCCTTTGCATCAAGAGTTCGCGGCTGAAATTGAGCAGCTCAGGGGTCTCTTTTCTGGCCTGTTTCCACCAGGTGTTGAATTTGGGCTGGTTGTATATCCCTTGTGGAATTCGTTCATCGTAGAAGGCGAACAAGGCGTCTGTATCCACCAGAATGTCGCGCCGCCGCGATTTGTGTTCGAGATCTTCCACCTCTTCGAGCAACGCCTGGTTGGCCTTGAAGAAGGCTTCATTGCAGCGCAGCTCACCCTCGGCCAGAGCCGAGCGAATAAAGATTTCCCGGGCCTTAACCGGCTCCAGCGGGCCAAACTGTACCCGGCGGCGGTTGACTATGGTGAGGCCATAGAGCACCTGATTTTCCAGGGCGATCACACTGCCCTGTTTGGCTTCGAAATGGGGCTCGTTGTGCTGCTTCTTGACCAGATGCGCCGCCAGAGACTCGAGCCATACAGGGTCTATACGGGCGCAGGTACGGGCGAACAGGCGTGATGTTTCGGTAAGCTCGGCCGCCATAATCCACTTGGGGCCCTTCTTGGCCAGCGGCGAGCCGGGAAACACAAAGAAGCGCCGGTTGCGGGCCCCCAGATACTCGTTGTCTTTATCCTTGAAGCCGATATGGCTCAGCAGCCCCGAAAGCAGCGCCTGGTGCAGCGGTTCATATTCGGCGGCCTGACTGTTGAGGCGCCACTTGAGGTCGTGCACACTCTGACGCAGCTGGGCATAGAGATCCTGCCATTCGCGAATACGCAAATAGGCCAAATACTCGGCCTTCACCTGCTTGCGGAACTGGCTGGATGACAGGCTCTTCTGCTGCTCTTTGAGGTACTGCCACAGATTGAGCCAGGCAACAAAGTCGGAGTCTTTATCGGCAAAACGGCGATGGGCCTCATCGGCGGCCTGTTTCTTCTCATGAGGCCGCTCGCGGGGATCCTGAATCGATAACCCGGCAACAATCACCATCACCTCATGCAGACAACCCAGCTTGTTGGCCTCAAGCACCATGCGGGCCAGGCGGGGATCGACCGGGATCTTCGCCAGATCGCGCCCGAGCGGGGTCAGTTTCAGCGCCCCTTTGTGCTTGCTCACCGCCTGCAACTCTTCTAGCAGCAGGAAACCGTCGCGGATATGGCGCGGATCCGGTGGCTGAATGAAGGGGAAACCCTCAATGTCACCCAAGCCTATGGCCAACATCTGCAGGATCACGGATGCCAGGTTGGTGCGCAGAATTTCAGGATCGGTAAACTCCGGCCGATTGATAAAGTCCTGTTCGTCATAGAGACGAATACAGATCCCCGGTCCAACCCGGCCGCAACGTCCCTGGCGTTGATTGGCACTGGCCTGGGAGATGGGCTCAATCGGCAAACGTTGCACCTTGGTGCGATAGCTGTAGCGGCTTATCCTGGCAGTACCAGGGTCGATAACATAGCGGATCCCGGGCACAGTCAGCGAGGTTTCGGCCACGTTGGTGGCCAATACAATGCGCCGCCCTGGATGCGGTTTGAATACCTTGGACTGCTCGCCGTATGACAAACGGGCATAAAGCGGCAAGATCTCGGTATCGCGCAGGTTACGCTTTTTCAGCTGCTCGGCGGTATCGCGGATTTCGCGCTCGCCGTTCATGAAAATCAGAATGTCCCCCGGGCCTTCGCGACAGAGTTCATCAACGGCGGCAAAGATGCCGTCCATCAGATCCAAGTCGGCGTCGTCATCCTGCAACAGGGGGCGATAGCGGGTTTCCACCGGATAGGTGCGGCCGGACACTTCCACCACGGGCGCATTGTCAAAATGCCTGGAAAAGCGCTCCACATCTATGGTGGCCGAGGTGATGATCAACTTGAGATCCGGGCGCTTTTGCAAAATTTGCTTCAGATAACCCAGAATAAAGTCGATGTTGAGACTGCGCTCATGGGCCTCGTCTATGATGAGGCAGTCATACTGACTGAGCCATTTATCCGATGCCAGTTCTGCCAGCAGGATACCGTCTGTCATCAACTTGATATAGGAGTCCTGGGAAACCGCATCGGCGAAACGAACCTTAAAACCCACCGCCTGACCCAGCTCTGTCTTGAGTTCATCGGCAACCCGGCTGGCCACGCTGCGGGCCGCCAGCCGTCTGGGCTGAGTGTGGCCAATCAGACCACGGCTGCCAAGCCCTAAGTCGAGACAGATTTTGGGCAGCTGAGTGGTCTTGCCCGAGCCGGTCTCACCGGCCACTATCACCACCTGATGATTGATGATGGCCGAGGCGATTTCATCGCGCTTTTGTGACACCGGCAGCTCATCCGGATACTCGATGACAGGTCTGTCTGCCAGCCTTTGCTGCGCCCTTTCATAAGCCTGCAGCGCGGCTTCACTGAGCTCGGCGAGTTTTTGCTGTTTGGCTTCTGAGTCGGGGCTTTTTTTCAAGCGAAACAAGCTGCGGCGAATGCGCGCCGCATCGGCCTGAAAGCAGAGATCCAGATATTCGCGGGAGAGTGGGTGCAGCTTAGCGTTCAAAACCTGTGTCCATTGGGATCAAAAACGGCGATCCTAACAAGGATACGCCGTCTTGGGTATGCTTACTGACTGATAACGCCCAAATTTCAGTCAAATCAAGCGTTGTTGTCAGGCCGGAGTCAAATAACACTGCTGCATATAGATGTTCATGGCCTTGAGCACATTGGTACGGTTGATGGTTCCCACCACCCGGCCATCTTCCACCACTGGGTATATTTTCGGTTTCTGCCCCAGCATCTGCTCGGCCAGCTGTAATATGCTGTCATCCGGCCTGACCCAAAGAACATCGGCGCGCATGCAGTCGCGCACCACGGCGGTCAAATCGCAGTGATAACTGCTCTTGAGCATGGCGGCCATGCAGTCTTGCTGTGACAAAAAGCCCACCAGGCTTCCTGCTGCATCCACCACGGGAGCCCCGCCCTTATTGGCCTCAAGCAGTTTTTCCACCGCAGTGGCTATCGACATATCCGCCTTCAGCAGCACAGGCTGACGGTCCATATGATCACGTATTTTTATCGAATCCATAGCTTTCCCCAAGTTCAAAACGGCTTCATTGTTCAGTGTAGCCAATATTTTGCCCTTGGGGTTCAAGGCAGCAGCGATTGCCTCAATCCAAAATTTTAGTTATCCCGCCAGATCATCACTTCCGCCGCTTGATTGCTCTTGCGCCAGGCACGGTACATACCTTCGGTGTTGAACGGCGTTGCCACATTGCCCCTTTGGTCAATGGCAATCACCCCGCCACTGCCGCCGGCAGAGATCAGCCGCTGGTTGATCACTTCATCGGCAGCCTGCAAAATCGATTTTTGCTGATACTTGGCCCTGGCGCAGATATCGCCGGCCACATGGAAACGGATAAAGTACTCACCGTGGCCGGTCGCCGAAACGGCGCAGACACCGTTCTCGGCATAAGTGCCGGCACCTATCACAGGTGAATCACCGATGCGGCCATAACGTTTGGCTGTCATGCCGCCGGTCGAGGTCCCGGCTGCCAGGTTGCCCTGCTTATCCAATGCCACTGCGCCAACGGTACCGAACTTGTAATCAAGATCCAGAGGGCTAAGACGCGCCTGAAAGTCTTTATTGGCTTCGGCGGTGTTGATTTTGGCCTTGGCATCGAGAAGCTGCTGATAGCGCGCTTCGCTGTCAAAGCGATTGCCGGGCACCAGCTCCATTCCCAACGTCAGGGCGAACTCTTCGGCGCCCGCCCCCGAGAGCATCACGTGCTCTGACTTGTCCATCACGGCTCTGGCGAGATCAATTGGATGACGTATATGTTTAACCCCGGCCACTGCACCGGCATTCATGCTCTTGCCGTCCATAATGGAGGCATCCAGTTCATGAGCACCATCAAAGGTATACACTGCGCCGACTCCGGCATTAAACAAGGGACTGTCTTCCAGCACTCTGATGGCAGCCTGCACCGCCTCCATGCTGGCGCCGCCCTTATCCAGCACCTTATAACCGGCATTGACGGCTTCAGTCAGCTTGTCGCGGTAGGCTTTTTGCTGCTCTTCAGTCAAGGCCGCCTTGGAAATGGTACCGGCGCCACCATGAATGGCAATCGCAAAAGGAGCCTCGGCCGCCCAGGCCGGCAGCAACCCAGGTAACAGGAGTCCCAGGCTCAGGGCAAGAGTTTTTATTTTTGTTTTCATTGTATTGCTTCCATATTAACGACTGCTGCCTTTGTAACCATTTTATGCCTGGATGGCAATCTGTTACTTGCCTGAGCCAAGATCAGAGGCGACAATAGCAGCAATGTTACGCTAAGCAAAAGTTCTGATTTCCTTGACCAAATACAGTCGCTTTCCCGCGTATATCCTGAGTTTTGCGTCGATCATGCTGGCAAGCCCCCAGGTAGTGGCCGCCGATGATCCTCTGCTTAATCTCCGCATTGAAGGGGTTTCGGGCGAGCTTGAGAAAAATATCCGCGCACACTTGGGCAACTTTCCGGAGTCCAAGGTGCAGCGCCGTGCCTATCTATTTAATGTCAGCGACAGCGTTGAGGCCGCGCTGGAATCCATGGGTTATTACCATGGCAAGCTGGAACAAGAGCTCAAGGAAAGCGAACAAGGGCCGTGGGAGCTCAAGCTCACTATCACTCCGGGAGAAGTTACCCGTCTGCAGTGGGTCGATATCCGCCTCGAAGGCGAAGTACTCAACGACCCCTGGATCAACCGCTGGCTCAGCCAGGTCAAGGTCAAACCCGGCGATCCCCTCAACCACGGCGATTATGAACAGATAAAGTCGCAGCTTATTTCGCTGGCGCTGGCCCGGGGCTATTTTGATGGCCATTATCAAAAATCAGAGATCCGCGTTAATCGCGATCTCAATCTGGCACAGTTCAACCTGTATTTTGACTCGGGTAAGCGTTACCAATTTGGCGAAGTAAGCTTTGAAGGCCACAGCCTGCAGCCGCAATTGCTCGATGACTTGTTGCCATTCAAACCCGGCGCGCCCTACAGTACCCGCAAGCTCACGCGGCTCAATCAGGAGCTGCTGGATACCGGCTATTTTGCCAATATCAAGGTGTTGCCCCAAATCGACAAGTTGACAGAAGACAGCATCCCGGTACGGGTCGAGTTGACCCCAAGACCGGATCACTCCATAGAGCTGGGTCTGGGTGCCGACATCGGCTCCAGCACAGACAGCAGCCTGGATCCCAGGGTCCGGGTGACCTGGCGCACCCCGCAGATCAACAGTTACGGCCATTCCCAGGAGACCAGCATAGAGTGGTCGAGAGACAGACCCAAATTCCTCTCTACCTATACTATTCCCCTGACTCATCCTTTGGATGATCAGCTCAAGATCCGCGTCGGTCTGCTGAGGGACAAATACGGCGTAACTCAGGACTATGTTCCTGAGGACAGGGACTTTAGCAATACAGGTCAGTTGGAATCGACCAAGAAGCTTCTCGGGGTTGGCCGCAGCAAACGCCTGCATAACGGTTGGCTACTGAGCTACTCGCTGGAAGCGATTCAGGAAAGCTACACCCAGTCGGATATTGATTATGATCCTGGATTTTTGCTGTTTGGTACCACGCTGTCCAAGACCATACGCGGCGATAACAGCCTGGATCCCAAGTCGGGTTTCCGGCAACTTTACAGTATTGAATATGCCGATCCTTCACTGGGTTCAGAGATCCGTCTGACTCGGATGCAGGCCAAATTCAAATGGATTGAGACTTTCTTTGAAAAGCACAGATTTGTTTCCCGTCTCGATCTCGGGGTCAACCTGGCGGCCGAAGGCGATCTGGCCTTGATCCCGCCGTCGCTGCGTTACTTCGCCGGTGGCGATCAGAGTATTCGTGGTTACAGCTATCAGGAACTTGGGCCTCACTTGGATTACACCAATGATCAGGGCGGCCTTTCACGGGAAGTGGTCGGTGGCCGCTATCTGGCGGTCGGTAGCCTGGAGTATCAATACTACCTGACCCCAAGCTGGCGGCTGGGTACCTTTGTCGACGCAGGTAACGCCTTTGATGTCAGCCAATTTGAACCTGTGGTTTCCGTGGGCGGTGGTATTCACTGGATATCCCCCATAGGCCCCATCAAACTGGATGTGGGCTTTGGCCTGCACGAATCCGATGCCGAAGACAGGCCCTGGCGTATTCACCTGACCATGGGGACAGAATTATGAGCCAAGCCCCAATGCCACAGGAACCCAACCCAAGCAGCAAGCAAGTGGCGAAAAAAAAGACGCGCCCCCTGTGGCTCAAGTCCTTGAGATGGTTCACCCGCACTCTTTTGTATATCCCGCTCGGCTTGCTGGTGCTGTTGGCACTCTTGCTGGGCACGGCACCCGGGAGCCATTTAGCGGTATTTCTTGCCAGTGCTCTGGTGCCGGATCTTGAACTGGAATATGCTTCCGGCACCCTGAACCGGGAGCTGCAACTCAAACAGGTACACTGGCAGATGGACGGCATCAGTGTCGCTGCAGATGCCGTTACCCTTGCCTGGCAGCCTGCCTGCCTTTTGCAAAAGCAGTTATGTGTCGACGCCCTGGAGTTGACAACAACCCGGGTCGACATAGACACCCAGGCCTTCGCCTCAGATTCCGCCACAGAGGAAGAAGCGCCAAGCTCTGGAGAACTGGTACTGCCCTTTGGCATCAGCCTGAAACAAGCAAGCATCACGGATATTCAAGTGCGGGTCGATGAGATGCATTTTGATGCTGCGGCATTGAATACAGCAGCCAATTGGCAGGAAAGTGGTTTGCAGATCATCCAGCTTGAAAGTCGCGGGCTCAGCGTGCTGATCCCTGAGGCTAATGCGGCAGAAGCGCAAGCGACAGACAAAGACAAATCAGCCGCAGTGGCCAAGCAACAAAAAGCGGCACCAAAGAGTGAGACTGATGAATGGGCGCTGGCGCAGATGCCAAACGTTGCCATGCCCTTCCCCATTTATTTAAAGCATGCCGAGCTAAAAGACTCACGCCTGCAGATCATGGGGCGGGATGACAGGTTTGAGGAACTGCGTCTCAGCGCCAACTACATCGGCGCTGAGCTGCGAGTCAACGAGTTTTATGCCAAACACACAGATGCCAGTCTGTCGCTGGAAGGTGAACTGACTCTGGATAAACATTGGCCCATGGCACTGACGGTACAACTGGAGTTACAGCGTTTACCTGAACTACCGGGACTCGAGCAGCAACAGCTGGATCTCGCCCTCAAGGGAGATTTCAGCGACTTGCAGCTCAAGGCCAAACTCAGTGGCGAGCAGAGCCTGGCACTCAATGCCAGCGTCAATCTCGCCAACCCTGAACTGCCCTATTCAGTGAACATCTCAGAAGGGGAACTGCATTGGCCCTTTGATCTGGCCCAGTACAGTGTCAGCGGACTGGCGTTGGAAAGCCACGGCAGCCTCAAGCAACAGGCCGCCAGTGTGGTCGCTCAGATAAGCACTCCCTTCTACCCTGAGCTCAGCCTCGATACCCGCCTGGCGCATCAAGGCCAAAGGCTCAAGATTGAAGAGTTCAACAGTGACAGCAGTGCCGGTAAACTTGTACTCCAGGGTACGCTGGATTACGCCGATGGCATCGCCTGGGATGCAAATCTTGCGCTTTCACACTTCAACAGCGGCGCGATAACCCTGCCTTCTACCGAAGAAGCTGCGAAGGAAAAAGACCCAAATAGCCAAGTTGCCCACAACAAGCGTAAGAGTGACAACAAGGCAACAAGTGCACAAAGCCAAGCTGACGAGGGCAAATCTGAAGAAAGTCTGGCGGAAGATACGCCGGTGATCCCGTCCAGCGATATCAGCGGACAGCTGGCCAGCAGTGGTCGCTGGCAGGATAGCAAGTGGCGAGTGAGTCTGAAGCAGACCCAACTTCAGGGCTCATTGGACCGCCTACCCTTTGAACTGACAGGCGATCTGGATATAGATGATTCGCTTGAGCTCAGCAGCCAGGGATTATCGCTGCGGGCGCTCAATACCCGCCTGGACCTTTCCGGCAGCGCCAAAGAGCAATGGGATCTCAGTGCCACGCTGGACGTGCCTGATTTCAATCTCTGGCATCCTGACGCTTTCGGTGCTTTGACGGCAGATATCCAGGTGGTGGGCGATGCCAAACACCCGCAGGTACAGCTCAAGGCCAATACCCAGAGCATCAGATTTGGCGATCTCAAACTCAGCGGCAGTCAACTCAAGGCGCTCTATGCACCGCTGGATCTGCATGAGTTTGCCCTGTCGCTGAAGACAGGTGAATTTGACGGCGCAGGTATTCATCTTGATGGCATCACTCTCAGAGCCAAAGGTAATGAACAGCAACAGAAACTGGGGCTGGAAACCGAGGGCGATCTGCAGCTGGATACTGCCATCCACAGCAAGCTGGATCTCGCCAAACAAAAGGCCAAGGTGGAACTCAGCAAATTCAACTTGGGATCCATTCTGGGGCTGTGGCAGCTTGAACAAACAGTGTCACTGAACTGGGATCTCAAGCAGAACCGTGGTGAACTCAGTGGCTTTTGTTTGAGTCACCCATCCAGCAGACTCTGCCTGACCGATAATGTCAGCCTCAGTGACAAGGGTGAAGCCAAGTTGCATTATCAGGGGCAACCCGGGCAACTGCTCGCCAAGCTGTTACCCGAGCAGTTCAGCTGGCAGGGTGATGCCTTGATGGATGCCGCCATCGCCTGGAAACCCGGCGCACGTCCGCAGGGTAAGCTCGACTTCCAGTTGGCTCCCGGGAAAGTCAGCCTTAAACGCAAACAGCAAGCCAGTGCCAGCGTCGACTATCAGGCGTTGAAACTCAACGCCACCCTGGATGATGATGCGCTGAGAAGCCATATTCTGTTCAATTCCGATGCTCTTGCCCGCTGGGAAAGCCAGCTGGATATCAAGGTCACTCCGGATCGCAGCCTCAGTGGTTACGTCAATATTGAAAAAATCAATCTACAACTGCTTGGCCAGTTCATGCCACAACTTGAAACCATTGAGGGTTTACTCGGCGCCAATCTGAAGTTGGCTGGCAGCCTCAACAACCCAGAGCTCAGTGGTCAACTTAACCTACGCGATGGAGCCCTGGCCAGTACAGTCAACCCCACTAGACTGGAGCAGATATCACTGGATATGGCCTTTGCCGGCCAAACCGCCGAGCTCCATGGCCAGTGGATGATGGGCAGCGGCCAGGCGAACCTCAGCGGTCAACTGCGTTGGCCTGAAGGACAATTCAGCGGTGATATCCAGCTCAAGGGACAAGAACTCGGTGTTATTCAACCACCACTGGCGATTGTCAATGTCAGCCCGGATATTCAACTGCATTTCAGCCCGGACGCGCTCGATATCAAGGGTGAGGTTAAGGTGCCCTCCGGCAATATCAAGGTGGTGCAACTGCCGGCCGGAGGGGTGAGCGTATCATCCGATGTGGTATTCAGCGACTCTATTTCCGAGCAGGAGGCCAAGGCATCCCCCATGGCTTTGAGTGCCGATCTGAATATTGATGTCGGTGATAAGCTGGCTATCGATGGTATGGGTCTCAAAGGGATGTTGGTGGGTACCTTACGGATGCAGCAATCGCCGCAGAAGCCGCCGCAACTCTTTGGTGATATCAAGGTAGTTAACGGCAGCTATAAATTCATGGGGCAGACGCTGAAAATTGCCACAGGTGCGGTGCAGTTTGTTGGGCCTATGCAAATCCCCAACCTCAATATCGAGGCTATTCGGGAGATCCGCGATGAAGATGTCACCGCCGGGGTACGTATTACAGGCACTCCCAACAAACCGATAGTGACCCTGTTTTCCAACCCAGCCAAGGAGCAGGCCGAAATCCTCTCCTATATTGTCCAGGGTAAAGGTTTTGGCTCCGGCAATGAGCAGAACAACTCACTGATGATGGGCGCAGCGCTGTCGCTGAGCTCCCAGGTCGATGGCGGCGCCATTTCGAGCCTGGGCGACACGGCGGCCGGCCTGGTAGAGATGTTTGGCTTCTCCAATGTGCAGTTGGATACCAATGATGATGGTAAAGTCGCCATCAGCGGCTATATTGGCAAAGATTTGATGATCAAATATGGTGTCGGTGTATTCAATCCGGGTTATGAAATGACGGTACGCTACTATCTGTTGTCGCAGCTCTATCTGGAAAGTGTATCCGGCACTCTGGGCCAGTCACTGGATATCTACTACAGCTTTGATCTTTAAGCTGTAAACACTCATGGTAGCGGATGTCAGCCTTGCGGGTATCCGCTACTTATCCCATCCGGCCTGGACATAAAATGCGACTTAAAGCCTAATTAGCTGTCCCCGCTGCTCAAAACCCAAAATGCAGACATAAAAAAAGCGCCCCGAGGGCGCTTTTCAACATCCAATTATCGATTAAGCGTAAACGAAGTCTACGTGCTCGATCATTGGCTTGAACGCGTGACGCTGCATAGCCTGAGCGCGTACTTTAACTTCTTTGCCGTCCAGAACTATGGTCAGATCGCTGGTGTAGAAGTCATCGTTGCTTTGGATGTTGATGATATCTTTGTGCTCGAACACAATAGCAACGGCTTCTTTGCCGGCGCCATAGATAACGGCTGGAACTTTCCCGTCACGACGCAGGCGGCGGCTCGAACCTTTCCCAATCTCAGTGCGGGTTTGTGCTGGAATAGTGTAAGACATAATAATACTCTTTTGATAGTCAATAACTGGCCACTATTTTCGACCAATAGCGGCCTTCATATAAAGCGGGCGAATACTAGCACAGAGGTAACTGAGCCGACAAGCTGATTTACCCTTTACAGGTAAAAGTGAAGTCAATTTCTCTCTCCCGCTGTTGCTCATCTGTAACATCTGTAATCATTAAGAAAAGCCATTGCTTAGCAGAGGTTTTACCCTGATCGAGATCACAATTTTTCCATCGCCCTGCTGCTACCCTGCTTTCAGTAATCTGGTTTTATTACATGAAGCAGGCCGATGAACGCCAATCTGCAGCAACTGATACGGGATGATAGCCTGTGCTATAAACTGGCAGCGGAACTCCATTACCTGATCGAACATGCTCCGTTTCAACAGGAGAAGCTCGACCTGATTTTATTGGAGTTTCTCGCCTGTAATCAGCAGAAAAGCGGCCATCTGTTACATTTGATGCGTGCCTGCAACTGCCCGGATCTTATCGAGCAATTGAGCTCAGACGCTCTCTTTTATGACAGACTCAACACCTTGGTCGCCGACTGGCAGCAAACCCGCGAGCTGTTACGTCTCAGATTGCAGTTCAGCGAGCTGATGGCACTGCTTGAAGATAGAAAGCCCCGCGAACAGGGCTTTATCCGCAGGGCAGAAACCAATATCTCTGTGCCGGAAAAACCTACCAGCTGCGCACCGGCCCGCAGTCAACGTGGACAAATCCCGACTTCGGATAATAGCCGACTCCCCCTAGTTTTAATGACAGGGCAGCCTCACGCAAAGTCTCAAGCTTAACGCCGGGGATCGCGATATCCATTGCCATACCCCGCATATGGTAACTCTTCTTGGCTACGCCGTTACTCTTGCCGGCCAGCATGGCGTTGGTTTTAGGCGAGCGATAACCTGAAATCACATGGATCTCTTCAGAAACCGACAGCGTCTGCTGCAGGTTGAACAGGAGATCGAACAGGCGTTTATCCATAGGGGCCGCCAAATTCAGCCGATGATCTCTCAGCAGATGGCTGAACTGCGACAGAGTGTTACTCTGATAATGACCGTCTTTCCAATAAGTCCCATCGCCACGCTCCCCTGTATGCCGGTTATAAAAACTCAGATATCGACTACCTTTAGTAGACCGACTCGCCATCGCTTTTGAAGGAAGCATAGAAACCATTGCCGCGCCGCCAAGGCCCATCAACAACTGCCTACGGGCAGGACATACTACTGACACTTATTCACCTTGCACAAAAAACAACCACAAGGCGGCAAATTATACGGGATTAACGCCAAGGTCAAGCGCCGATTTAGAGGCAGCGCCGCGGCCTTTTGAGATGAAATAGACAGAAATCGAGATAATTCCTTGCACCACATTAAGTTAGGGAAGGTGCGAATAAGTCCTCGTGGCACTCTGGCTTGCACAACAATTGGCGTTCAAGGCATCTGACTGAAGGCATGCCGGGGCCTGTCAAAGTCAGATAACGCAGAGAGCCGGTTGCTGTGCAAGCCCCGAAGGGCGTGGCTTACAGGCCTGCCTGCTGTGTTGTGCTTCTTGCAAAGGACTAGGGCCATTTGCTGCGAACCACGCCTTGCATCCAG